>NZ_JAMPKC010000013.1:0-146878 GCF_039961975.1 Trichocoleus sp. DQ-A3
ATCACCCTACTCTCCAGATTTCAACCCGATTGAGCTTTGGTGGTCACACCTTAAGTCTTTTTTACGACAGTTCTCTCCAACCACAACAAAAATGGTTGATACTTTGCTTGCTACTGCACTTGATTTAGTCAATCCAAAACACCTACGCAACTGGTTCACAAACTGCTGCTACTGTACTTCATGAACTTGCAATCTGCTGTATAAAAAGAAGAATCACCTTCCGATAATCATTCTTAGAATGCGGCTAGGAAGGATAATGATTTTAAATTCGAGAGCGATCGCTATGGCTGGAACGCAGTGAGTAGCAACCGTTCGGCACACTGGGGTAGATTGTAAAGCTATATTGCAACTCTTGTAAAAAGATTTAGAAATCTGCCAAGCCCGTGTCAGAACCTTAACCTAGAACTTTAAAGGAATGTTGCAAGGGAAACGTCATGGATAAAATGCAAAAGTATCGCTTCGTCTGTACTCTCTCCTTTGGCGATATCTATGGGCAAATCATCGTTTGGCTGATTGTCATCTTCATTAGTCTCGCCTCTGCACTAGCGCTGTGGAGTACCACTCGGCAAATTTACGCCCTAATGACTGTCGGACTCATCCTAGTGCTGTCTTTGCCCTTCTTGCTCTTTGCCTTCGTGACCACGTTGTTTAACCACATTGAGGTTTCTGCAATGGATATCCAGGACACCACTGAGACCGTTGGTGGCAGTTTACCCAACCAAAACCCTGCCCAAGTAACCAGTTGAAGAGCCATCAGTCTTTGGTCAACACTGAGAACTGAGGGCTAAGGACTGAGGACTGAGGACTGAGGACTGAGGACTGAGGACTGAGGACTGAGGACTGAGGACTGAGGACTGGTATTAGGACTAAAAAGAAATTTATGAAGAACTTCCCCGCTTTGTGGTGGGGAAGTTTTTATTTGCGTCAGCATGGATGTAAGAATTCCAAAGAGCGGATCTTAAAGATGCTTGAACACGATGTCGTGATTGTGGGAGGTGGATTAGCGGGGTGTCGCGCCGCCTTAGAGATTGCCCGCACAGAACCCAGCTTAGATGTAGCGCTGATTGCCAAAACTCACCCGATTCGTTCCCATTCGGTCGCCGCGCAGGGGGGTATGGCGGCAACGCTGAAGAATGTAGACCCTGAAGACAGTTGGAAAGACCACGCTTTTGACACCGTAAAGGGATCTGACTACCTGGCGGATCAGGATGCGGTGGAAATCCTCACCCGCGAGGCTCCAGACACGATCATCGACCTGGAACACATGGGAGTATTGTTTTCCCGATTGCCGGATGGTCGGATTGCCCAGCGGGCTTTTGGGGGGCATTCTCACCGGCGCACTTGCTATGCAGCGGATAAGACGGGTCACGCGATTCTGCACGAACTGGTGAATAATCTCAGGCGTCACGGCGTCCGCATCTACGATGAGTGGTACGTGATGCAGCTGATTCTGGAAGACGCCCAGGCGAAGGGTGTGGTGATGTACCAGATTCTGGACGGGCGAATTGAGGTTGTACGGGCGAAGGCGGTGATGTTCGCCACGGGCGGCTATGGCAGGGTATTTAACACCACCTCGAATGACTACGCCTCGACGGGGGATGGGTTGGCGATGTCTGCCCTCGCCGGGGTGCCGTTGGAAGATATGGAGTTTGTGCAGTTTCACCCGACGGGCTTGTATCCGGTGGGAGTGCTGATTTCGGAAGCTGTGCGGGGTGAAGGCGCGTATTTGATCAACGCTGAGGGCGATCGCTTCATGGCGACTTATGCCCCCAGTCGCATGGAACTCGCTCCCCGCGATATTACTTCACGAGCGATCGCGCGAGAAATTCGTGCCGGAAGGGGCGTTCATCCCGATGGCAGCGCCGGTGGTCCCTTTGTCTATCTCGACTTGCGCCACATGGGGCGAGAAAAAATTATGAGTCGGGTTCCCTTTGCTTGGGAAGAAGCTCACCGATTACTCAGCATCGATGCCGTAGATCAACCGATGCCCGTGCGCCCTACGGCTCACTATTCAATGGGCGGCATCCCCGTCAATACCAGCGGTCAGGTGAAAAGTGGCCCAGATGGTTTAATTGACGCTTTCTTTGCCGCTGGAGAAGCTGCTTGTGTCTCGGTTCACGGGGCAAATCGATTGGGCAGTAATTCCCTGTTGGAGTGTGTGGTTTATGGCAGAAAAACGGGGGCAACGATCGCGCAATTTGTCCAAAACCGCAAGCTGCCCGAACTGGATGAGCAACCCTATCTGCTAGAAGCTCACTGCAAAATCCAAGCGCAACTAGAACAATCGGGTCAATACCGGATTAACCAAGTGCGTCAAGCCTTCCAAGACTGCATGACTGAGTATTGCGGTGTCTTCCGCAGCGAGGAATTGATGCGCGAAGGTTTGAACAAGCTGCAACAGATTCAGCAGCAATCCCAGGATATTTACCTGGATGACAAAGGTAAACTCTGGAATACTGAAGTCATCGAGGCGCTGGAACTCCGCAGCTTGATTATTGTCGGACAAATGATTCTGACATCGGCGCTCAACCGTCAAGAAAGTCGAGGCGCTCATTACCGCGAAGATTATCCTGAGCGTGACGATGAGAATTTCCTCAAGCACACGATGGCTTTCTATTCTCCAGCCGGGATCGATTTGCGCGATCGCCCGGTAAACATTACTATGTTTGAGCCAAAGGAACGGAAGTATTAAGTGATTAGGTGGAAAGTTTGCAAGTTCATAACCTGCCGACTTTCCACCTGCCCACAGGCGTGCTGGCTGCGAATGGGGGATATATTGCGATCGCCTGCCATGACACTCCCCAAACAAATTTATGTAGATTTATTAATTTCTTCTACCCACAGTTAGATGTATAATTACTTAACAATGAAGGGGAGTAGCTGCTAGCAAAGAATGATGCTAGCCCATCTGAATCAACATACTGGCGATGAGCCTGGTTCAGGTGACAAGCGAAAGAAACTAAAAATAAGCGCCTAGTCGCTGAACTAATAGTTTCAAACCTTGGGAGCGAGACCTTCACCGAGTTCACATCCGATGTGAGCTGCTGGTGAAGTCCCATGTACCCTCCAGAAAGCTCACTCAGATGCGATAGGTAGAACATTCTGAGGAGCTTGAGAGGATGCTGACAGCTTTTACTGCCGGTTTATTATTCATCACTTTTTCCGAATTAGGCGATAAAACCTTTTTCATTGCGGTAATTCTGGCAATGCGCCACTCCCGACGACTGGTATTTGCAGGAGTTGTGGCGGCATTGGCAGCAATGACGGTTCTGTCGGTTCTCTTGGGACAAGTGGCGTCTCTACTCCCCAAGCATTATCTTCATATTGCAGAAATTATTTTTTTTGTTGGCTTCGGGGTGAAGTTATTGTACGAAGCAAGCCAGATGCCAGCGGGACCAGACTGTGAAGAAGCCGAAGAAGCGATCGCCACGGTTAAAGAAGCTGAGTCGAAAATGCCAAAAAAGAAAACTCCTTGGGCGATTGTCCTCGAAGCCTTTATGCTGACATTTGTAGCAGAGTGGGGCGATCGCACTCAGATTGCCACAATTGCTCTAGCTGCGTCCCAGTCGGCTGTAGGGGTTACGGCTGGGGCTATTGCGGGGCATAGTATTTGTGCAGCGATCGCTGTTCTGGGGGGTCGGATGATTGCCGGACGAATTTCCGAGCGATTAATTACAACAATTGGGGGCGGCTTGTTTTTGCTGTTTGGAGCGCTCGCCTTATTGGAAGGAAATTAAAAATTAAAAATGCCTGCATTAAAAATTCTGTTTTTTGATGAAAGCATTTTTAATTCTTAAGACCCAGGTTAAGGCGTAGGGCTGGGAGATACAGAAGGCGAAGTCGTAGGTGAAGTCGTGGGCGCAGCCGTGGGTGCGGGTGCGTCAGCCGCCAGTTGTTTAATTTGGTCTTTGACTCTAGCTGGAGCTAGAGCGATCGCCGTATTGAATAGGGGTTTAGCTTCGGCGATTTTGCCTTGTTCTCGCAGCACCAGTGCCTTCGCTAGCACCGGACGAAAATCCTGTCGATTGCCTTTGATGGCGTCATCGTAGATAGCGATCGCTTCCGGATAGCGCTTTTGCTCAACGTAAACCTTGCCCAACTCCAACTGCACCGAAGTGACATCGACGCTACCAGGTTGAACTTGATTCACTTGGGGAGCAGTTTTCAACGTGTCTTGCAGCAAGCCAATCGCTGCTTCCGGACGGTTTTGTTGTACCAGAAGACTCACAAGACCTTGCAGGGCGTTCATATCTCCCGGTTTAGAAGTCAAAATCGAGCGATAAGTTTGGGCAGCCCCTTCGCGATCTCCTGTTTGCTGTTTAGCTTGTGCAAGTAAAACTGCGTACTCGCTTTGATCGGGATTCAGCTTTGCCAGTTTGTCCAAAGGTGCGATCGCGCCTTTGATATCGCGCATTTTTAGCCGTGCTTCTAACAACCCCCGCAGCGCCGTTTGATTCTGTGGTTCTCGCTGCAAAACCAGTTCGTAACCTTTCGCTTGCGCTTCCAGTTCCGCTTGATTAGCTACCCCTGCCGTCTGAGTCGGTGTTGGGGTTGCCCCAGTAGTAGGCTCTTTGCCGTCAAAAACAATACCCACCAACGGAATGATGGATAATCCGACAAAGATTAACACGCCTAGCCCTAGGACTAGATTAATAAACCAGCGATTGCGCTTTTGGGACACACGACTGCTCTGAACTCTATTGCCATTATCAAACACAATCTTATTTTCCACTGTCACACTTGGCAAACCGCATCACTGTCTCCACATTTTAAAATAGTGGCAGCATCGAACCGAACTTGATAAGGTGTAAGTGTTTTTGCTGAGTGCAAAAACATTACGGATCTACCAGTCGTATCACCGCATTCAGTACAATGAGCTGACTGACTCCCCCCAAGGGGATGTGTCTCCGCCGCGAGGAGTATTATGAGTCCTTCTGTAAATCGGTTCTCCGAATTATCCCAGTCTTCTGGCGATCCTAAGCCAGAACCACCACCCCTATCCAGTCCGCCAACGCCAGCGGATACAGCGTCAAACAGCGATTTGGAACAAACAACTGAAGAGAATCCTGCTGTCACACGACAGCAACCCATTCCTCCCCCTAGCGAACCCATGCAATACCGGGCCATTGGCCTAGTAAAGGGTAAGTACACGTCCTCCGACGAGCAATTTACGCGAGGAATGCTGCTGGCAAGCGATGGAACAGCCATCGATGCCGTGCTATTAGGTCGGGTGATGAGTTTAGTCAAAAATCACCTGAACTTAGAGCAGGAACATTTATGGGTTGTCTATCCCCGGATGCGACAAGAAGACGGCAACTTGCACGTCCAGATTGTGGGCGTTTGGGAGCCGGAAAGGCTGAACCAGCCGTCGTCTGACCCAGAAGCGGAAGCAGCAGAATCGTCCGAACCCACGCATATTCAAAGTGAAGAGTCGGCGGCGAACGATGGCTATTTTTCGATTCGCGGGGAAGTGATTTTTCAGTCGCGAGAAGAAGAAGAAGGCATCATCGTCAAGATTAAGCAGTCTCCTCGCAAGCAGGAAGACACACCCAAGTTTTTCAAGTTGAAACTCAATGGTGTGGTTCAAGAAAAGGCAGTCGGTCATTTCATGGATTTGCAGGTGCAGCGACAGGGGAACTCCCTGGTAATTCAGGAGAGCCAGGATATTGGTCGCCTGCCTCCTAGAAAGATTCCGGGCAAGAAGCCGTTTCGAGGCGGTGGAGGTGGGCGTCCTCCCAACAGAAAGCCAGGAGGAGGAAGCCGAGAGCGTCCCGTGCGTCCAAGCGGAGAAAGACCCGCAGCGATCGCGCCCCCATCCCCCAAACGCAAGGAACCCTTGCCAAAGCCAGTTAAGCGCTCTTCCCCGCCGCCAGAATAAACTGGCGGTTAGTCATGAGTCACTGTGATGAGTTACACCTAATAACGAATAACGAATGACAAATGACTAATCTAGGGAAATTTGAGAACCCCATCGGTCTTGGGGTAAAAATGAGCGATCCAGTGGAATGGGGGCAACAGGTTCGGTGAGGGTAAATGTCCCCGCCTCAATCCATTGCTTCAACTCCAGCGCTACTTGATTAGAAAAAAATAGGCTGACTAAGGGGGCAACCCGCACGGGTTTGCCCTCAATTGTGATGCGTCCCGTCTTCAGCTGGGCGTAACTCACAAGCCCAAAAGTGGGACGGACGCGCCGAGGAATCGAGAAATCGACAACCGGCGCAACGATCTCCTTGTCTTGCACGGCACAATTGGCGACGACTTGCTCTTGTAAAACGGGCAGTGGGATACCAACGCCTAGCATCATAGAAGGGCCATAATTTTTGAAGTAACAGCCGCGCACCCAGCGAGAATTCATTTGTTTGGCGTCTCCCATTAAGGCAAGGGTAGCCGCCGGACCAACAGGCGTTCGATTTGGCAACCGCTTTTGTAAGGGGAAGTGTTGGGTGCCTTCCCACGCTACATAGCCAACGCCGCCGCCTAAGAAAATCCGAGTGCCAATCCCGATCGTTTGCAGGTCTGGATCGTTCAGGAGGGGAGAAATTGCCCCAGCGTTTGAGTAGACGGCATTCGCGAGACGGGGTTGCAGCGGGCCGAGGTAAGTATAAAGCGGGCGATCGCCTCCATTCACCCCGACGATAAAATTTTGGTATAGATTGCGGGGATTATATAGATAAAACTGGTTAATCGTGTCGCGGGTGATGGTTGTCTCAAAGGAAGCACGAGGGTAGCAGTCCGTCCCTTGTCCAATGGCGCGTAGTTGCACCGTTTTCCCGGCAATTAAGTCTTCAATCACATGACCGCCGCCGCGTTCTCTGGATTCCTCGCCGTCTAGGGGTTCGCCGGTACTCCGATATTCCACCATCTGGGTTGCTCCCAGATACAGATCTACTGCCCCAAAGCCAGAGTAGGCTAAAACCCCATCTAACCAACAGGAGCGAATTTTAATTGGGGGATCGGTGTGTCCCAGGTTAATAATCGCCCCCGAAGACTCCATCGGCTCGAAAGTGCCGGTGGTAATGACATCTACTTGCTTCGCAGCTTGGGTGACTCCCACTTCTGCCACCCGTGCTTTTAATTCTTCTATTGTCCACACCACTGCACGCTGGTGGCTGATTTTGTCGTTAATTTCGGCAAGGGTTCGCATAGGGAAGGTTGAAGGGTCGGACTTTTGCTCATCCCTAGTTTCCACTATTGCGATGCCTCGTGGGGCGACGCTTTTGGGAGGTTAACGGTATGTGTTGCTGTTCAGATTGCCGATGAGTCTATCGCCGCCAAGTAACTAACTAAATCAGTTTGGCTGGAGAAATCTAACAGCGCTTCTGCCAATCCCTCTAATTGAGGAATCGATAAACCGCGAATCTGTTCTTGCAGTTCGGGATTGATGTCACCAAATCGTAGCCTGAGCTGCCGCAAAATTAACGCCACTTCTCCTTGTCGCAGACCTCGTTGCTCGCCCTTTTGGAGAATGTCTTGATAGATAACAGATTCCTGCATAATTTCCTCTCGGAATAGTTGTTGAATCAAATCTTTTTTAAACCGCAAACCAGCAAGAACCCCGGCACAAGCGAGGATATTCTGTCGCTCGGTGGTTTTCTCGATCCTAGCGACCCCAGTGGCGACTTGCTCTAATAAGGCTCTGGGTGAATCGCTGCGGGCTAAGGTTGCCAGGGGTAGGAGAGCCGGGTTTGCTAGCAGTGGGGTGGGATCTTCCTCCCACATACGGATGACTCGATATTGATGTCTGGTGTTTGTGTCTGTGTACTGCTGTCGAAAGACGAGTTCTGAGGTAGTGGCTTGCAAAAAGATTGCTATCTGCACAATTTCACACCCATATTGCCGCTTCAGCCGCGTGTAGTAGTCGAGCATCCGGAAGTCGAGGGGCGGAGTTGATTGCGCCGAGGTTTGAAATTCCAGGTGCAAGATTTGGTTGGCGACTTGCAGGAAGATGACAGAATCGGCGCGAATCGGTTCCAAACTGAGTTCGCTTTTGATTACCTGGATGTCTGAAACTTCAGATGACAGTAGCCACTTGGCAAATTCATCTGGGTAGTTCTCAGCGAGATACTTGCAAGTGTTGTCGTATTCCAAGAGGGCAATTGGAGAAAGTCTTATTATTTTCTCATCGGAGGTTACTAACTAATCGCGATCGCTACTTATCGCTACTTCTTCCCTTTATCAGTCACATCATTAACATTCGCCTGATTCTCGTTATCAAAATTAGGCTTGTCATTAATGGATGACTTCCCTTCCGGCAACACCACAGTTTCTCGCTCAAATTCAGCAGCTTCATGAGACGTTGCTATACCCTCTGGATCAAAATCTGCTTCGCGCTGACTGCGCCATTGATCGAGAACATCTTTGAATAAGACTTCTTTGAACCAAATCTGACCAACAACGGTTAGCGGTAACGCCAAGACCAACCCTAAAAATCCAAAGAATGTGGCGAAAAATACTTGAGCAAGTAACGTTACGGCTGGCAACAGCGACACCTGTTGAGCCATAACGTAGGGTGTTAAGAAATTGCTTTCAACCTGCTGAATAAAAAAGTAAAGACCGAACACAGCCAAGCATTTCCAAGGAGCCTCCAACAGCGCGATCGCCATTGGTGGGATGACACTAATCGTCGGGCCAAGATTGGGAATCAAATTTAGCACCCCCGCCAAAATCCCTTGAGCCAGCGGCGACGGGATTCGCAAAACCGACAAGCCAATCATACTCATCAGTGCGACTACACTCATGCTAATGAGAGCGCCTCCAAGCCATCGCCCTAATGACACCTCGCATTGATCCAAAATCCCATCCGCGCGCCGCCGATAAAAAGAAGGAAATAGCCGCACAAATCCCTTGCGGTAAGCTTGGGGATTTGCTAAGAACATTCCGGTTAAAACCAGCACCAGCAAAACGTTGAGGATAATCCCTAAAGAGCTGGAGAAAAAGGCGACCGAACTGCCCAATAGCCGATTGATTAAGGGCTGTACTTGTTGGCTTATGCTCTCCACATCGGGTAGGTACGGTGTCAGCTGGCTAGGAAGACCCGTTCTGAGGCGATCTACCCAAAGATTCAAGCGCTCAAACCCTCTAGGAACCCGTTCTGTGAGTTCTTGAAACTGGACGGTAAAGGGCGGCACAATCAGCCAAAAAAACCCGACAATCAGAGCTAATAATAAGACAATCGACGCCAGGATCGCGATGCCATGTTTCATTCCCGATCGTTGCAGCCGCCGCGCCAATCGGTTTAAGGCAGTCGCCAACACAACGGCGGCAAACACCAACAGCAACACCTGCCGAATTTGCCACAAAACATAAAGAGAAACGACTAAGACGAATAAGCCAATCCACTGACCTAGATTCACAGGTGTTGACTCCGAGCTGACATAGGCTGTAATTGCCGTTTAATGCAGCTAGATTAGCCGATTTTGGCAACTTTCGCATGGGTTGAAAGTAAGGTTTGAATAGCTGCCAAGCGTCAACTGTTTCAGTGTTTTTATGTAAACCGCTCTAGTCAGATAAGTATTCATTGATACTTAAAATACAACTTAGTCCAGTTGGCGATATTGTCGCGATCGCTGCCAGAAGGTCACAGCCATAATCAGCGTTGGCAGAAACACAACCATCAGCACTAGGGCTGGGGATGCTGGAATTGATAAATAGGGACCACCGTACTTAATTAAGATTGACAGTGCCGCTGAGGCGACTAGCACTTTAAGAATGAATCCAACCTGAGTTGTCATACAACTTAATAAACAAAGACTAAAGTACGGCTATACGGATGCTTGTAGGGGTAGACACCGAACCCAGGCGATCGCATCCCCTTTTTTACAATAGCTTTTAGAGCCTCACCCTAGTTACCAATTTCGATGCTCTAAAAGCTTACTGAAGCCAAGAGTGCATTTAGCTTTCACTCGGTAGACATCTGAAAGCAACCTTTCAAACTTTATAACTTTTAAGAGGTTCGTATCTACAATGCCTGTTGAAAATAATAATAAGCGATCGCCCAAAGCCTCTAGAACAAAGCAGTTTGGCGGCAGCTTCCTGATTTTGTTCACTATCCTTCTACTGCTAAACTTTATCATTCCGAGTTTTGGCTCTCAATTGCCGCAGGTACCCTACAGCGACTTTATCAATCAGGTAGAAAGCGGTAAAGTTGAGCAGGCAGTTGTGAGCAATGACCGGATCGAGTATGCGCTTAAATCCGATGCCACGGGAGAGCAAGCCGCACCAGATCAGGTATTCGTCACCACGCCAGTGGCAATCGATCTGGATCTACCCAAGATCCTGCGCGAACATAACGTAAAGTTTGCTGCACCTGCACCCAACAACAATGGCTGGATTGGAACCCTCCTCAGTTGGGTTGTTCCTCCCCTGATTTTCTTTGGAATTTGGGGATGGTTGATGAACCGGGGTGGAGGCGCAGGTGGCGCAGCGCTGACGGTTGGGAAAAGCAAGGCACGGATTTACTCAGAAGGCAGCACCGGCATCAAGTTTAGTGATGTGGCGGGTGTCGATGAAGCCAAGTTAGAACTGCTAGAGATTGTGGATTTCTTGAAAAATGCCGGGAAGTACACCCGATTGGGAGCAAAAATTCCCAAAGGCGTGCTGCTGGTGGGACCTCCGGGAACTGGAAAGACACTCTTAGCAAAAGCGATCGCGGGTGAAGCGGGCGTTCCTTTCTTCAGTATCTCTGGCTCCGAATTCATCGAGCTATTCGTCGGTGTCGGCGCTGCACGAGTCCGTGACTTATTTGAACAAGCCAAAAAACAAGCACCTTGCATCGTCTTCATCGACGAACTAGACGCGCTAGGTAAATCTCGTGGCGGTGCTGGAGGCTTTGTCGGTGGAAACGATGAGCGCGAACAAACCCTTAACCAGTTGCTCACCGAAATGGATGGTTTTGATGGGAATACCGGGGTGATTATCGTCGCCGCCACGAACCGCCCAGAAGTGCTAGATCCAGCTCTGCGGCGTCCGGGTCGTTTTGACCGGCAAGTGGTGGTAGACCGCCCGGATAAAGTGGGTAGAGAAGCCATTCTCGGCGTCCATTCCCGAAATGTCAAATTAGCAGATGATGTAGACTTGGTAGCGATCGCGGGTCGCACACCTGGGTTTGCCGGTGCCGATTTAGCCAACCTGGTGAATGAAGCGGCGCTACTGGCAGCACGTCAGAACCGCGACGCTGTGATGATGGCAGACTTCAACGAAGCAATTGAGCGTGTTGTCACTGGATTGGAGCGCAGATCCCGCGTTCTGAATGATGTTGAGAAAAAGACTGTCGCTTATCACGAAGTCGGTCATGCGATTATCGCGGCTTTGATGCCGGGAGCCGGTAAAGTGGAGAAAATCTCTATCGTCCCCCGTGGCGTCGGTGCCCTAGGCTACACGCTCCAGATGCCAGAGGAAGACCGCTTTTTGATGGTAGAAGATGAAATTCGCGGTCGAATCGCCACTCTCCTAGGTGGACGGTCATCGGAAGAGTTAATCTTTGGGAAAGTGTCTACGGGTGCGAGTGATGACATCCAAAAGGCAACGGATTTGGCGGAACGGGCGATTACTCTCTACGGCATGAGCGATGAATTGGGACCCGTGGCGTTTGAGAAGCCGCAGCAACAGTTCATCGAGGGTTACAGCAATCCGCGTCGTTCAGTGAGTCCCGTGGTGGCTGAGCAGATTGACCGCCAAGTGAAGGAAACGATTGATGCAGCGCACCACATGGCTTTAGAAATCTTAGACAAGAATCGGGATTTACTGGAAGAGCTGGCACAGATGCTTTTGCAAAAAGAAGTTTTGGAAGGCGCTGAACTGCGGGAACAACTCAAATCCGCTAATATTCCTTCAGAAATGGATGAATGGTTGCGTAGCGGGAAGTTACCTGACGGGATACAGTTGAAGCAAGCCGCTTTGGTTTAATGACTCCTTGAGGTGAGAAAAAAGCGATCGCTTTTCGTTTAAAGCGATCGCTTTTCCTTTGGGAGCATCCCGATACGTGCCAATCTACAACAGCGGATTTCTTTCGCCTGTTTTACGGTTTTATTGCAGAAATCTGCAAGGTAACTGGACTAAGTATTATTACCTGGTTCCAGAGAAGAATGATGGAATCAAGTTGCGATCGCTAACGAGAGTGGGTAGTGAAACGCATCTTTTTTGTAAAAATTTATATAACCATCCTCTGTAATGGCATTCCCCTGGTGTGTCACCCTTCAAAGTTGATAATCTACAGCAATCGGTTGTACTTGCTCTTCGCTAGTCACTACTGGGGCACCTGAAAATGGATGAAAATTTATCAATTCTGCCAGAAGTGCAGCCGCTGTTATAAAGTATAAAACTACACTAAATTTTATGAGCCATGCACCATTCATTGAAGATTTCCTTTTGGGCAGAGTTTAATTTCTTAAACATGATACCAACCTTCTCAAAATCGTCATGTATCTTAAGCAACATTGAAGCGATCGCGCGACCTAATTTCCCTTGAGGATGCTCCACAATGAATCTCCCTATCGCTTTTGAAGGCGAGTAGGAATATTTGTTTCTGTTGTAGACATCCAGTAAAATCGGATTCGTCTTCTGCGATCGCTAGCAGGCTTTTTTCCTATCCTGCTTTATCAATTTTTGTGGTCTTCCAATCCCTAACACTAGGGGCTAGAGAAATTAAATCTTCAATATTGCGCCGCATTGTGGCACAAATCGCATCCAAAGGAAGGTCATTGGCATCGTGCCCAAAAGGATTCTCAATTTCAATCCCAATTTCTTCAATTCCAAACAATGTAAAGCTAATTAAAGAAACCGTTAGCCCAGTCCACCAATGCAACTGTCCAACCATTTGAAACGGCAAAGATAGACAATAGATTAACAGTAACTGCTTGAGATGGATTACATAAGCCATTGGAATTGGAGTTTTGAGAATGCGTTCACAAGCCCCTAAATTGTCTACTAGTAGATTAATCAAATTTTGCAAAGAATTCATTTGATAAACATTCAGGCGATTTCGACCATGTTGTTCTTGTAAATAATCTCCAATCCAAAACGCAACTTCTAGTGGTGGATTGTTCATTGTCTTTAGCTTAAAGTAGCGAGACTCAGACATCAAATCTTCTAGTTCACTGTTGACTGGCTCTGACCTAAGATGCAATTTAGTCGCTACTGAAAAAGCTACTAGAAGCCGTAAAGCAGCTATTTTCGACTCTCTATCTTTCGGTTCGTTTTCGTCAACCGATACCCAAATTTGACGAGCCAGGTTGCGGACAGTGTTCACGATACTACCCCAACATTTCCGACCTTCCCAGAACCGCTCGTAAGCTGTATTCGTCCGAAAAACCAGTAATAAACCTAAAACAATATTAGGAATTAAGCTAGCTAAAATTGGCAAAGATACAGCTAATTTAAAATGGTGAAGAACAGAAATAATTAAGCCAAATAGCCCGCAGATTAGGGTTCTGGGCAAGACTGCCGGAATGACCGATCCTTTTAACTGGAAGGTAACTTGAAACCACTGCCATTTCTTTTTATCCATTAAACTTTAACCTCTAACTTTGACTCAGACGCTGAATTACATCCAAAAGATAATACTCGATTTATCCTTGAGATTTTTTTAAGGTTATAGCATAGTCAGTAAATGTTTCTGAAACAGTCTTGTCCTTTTAGGAGTAGATTGTGTCAACGATGTTCCATTGCAGTTAGTAGCAGGTAAGCGATCGCATTGTTAGATGGTTTCAATCGCGATCGCGCTTCGGAATTGCTAAAAGTATTAATAATTGCAGTATTGTTTACCCGGATTGTGGTAAATTATTGGGTTTTGCTTGAGATTGCCCTAAAATTTAAATAATTATAAAATATAGCGCTCTTTGACAGGCACGCAAAGCTATCTTAGCTGCCCCAAGCCATATTTAAGAAGTGTCTTCTGGAGGTACTTTGACCACTGTTCCCCTGCCGCCTAACGAAATAGAACGCCTAGCGGCACTGCGTCGCTACAACATTCTCGATACACCTCCCGAAGAAAGCTTCGACCGCATTACGGCTCTGGCGGCTCGGCTTTTTGACGTACCCATTGCCCTAGTTTCTTTAGTTGACCAATTTCGAGCCTGGTTTAAATCCTGCTACGGCTTTGATACCCGCGAAATTAATCGTGAAGCAACAATGTGTAGCTTCGCGATTTTGTCTAAGGATGTTTTCGTGGTTGCAGATACCAGAAATGACCCCCGCTTCGCTTGTAAGCCCTATGCAATTAGCGAACCGGGGATTCGCTTCTATGCAGGTGCCCCCCTAATTGCGAAGGATGGCTTTAATCTTGGCACCCTTTGTCTTGTAGATAGCAAGCCGCGCCATGAATTAAGTGAAGAACAGCGAGCAACCCTTGCCGACCTAGCGGCGATGGTGGTTGATGAGCTAGAGTTGCGGCTGGCTGCACACAAAATTGCCCAGATGGATGCTGCCCTCATTGAGGTGACGAAGGGAGTTTCGGCAGCGACAGGGGAGGCGTTTTTCTACTCCCTGGCGCAACACCTCACCAAGGCATTGGATGTTGATTTCGCTTTTATTGGGGAACTGGCGGGGAAAGACGAAGATAAAGTCAGCACGATTGCTCTCTATGCCCAGCATGAAATTGCAGACAATATTGAGTATTCACTGCTGAATACACCTTGCAAACAGGTGATTCAGCAAGGAAAGCTATGCTGCTATCCCCGCAATCTCCAAGCGCAATTTCCTGGTAATTTTTTGCTTGCCGAGATGGACGTTGACAGCTATATCGCAACTCCGCTTTTAGGCTCCACAGGAAGAGTGTTGGGATTAGTGGGGGTGATGGCTCGAAAACCGTTGGAGAATCTCCATCTGGCAGAATCGCTGCTGACAATCTTTGCCACCCGTGCGACGGCAGAACTGGAGCGCAAGCGAGCGGAGGAAGAACGTGCCCGACTGTTGGCTAGCGAACAAGCGGCACGCGCCGAGGCAGAGGCGGCGAACCGTATGAAAGACGAGTTTTTGGCGGTACTTTCTCACGAATTGCGATCGCCCCTCAACCCAATTATCGGATGGTCGGGGATGCTTCGCACTCAGAAGTTGAATGCAGCAACGACTGCTCGCGCCCTGGAAACCATTGAGCGCAACGCTAAGTTACAGGCAGAGTTGATTGAGGATCTTCTGGATGTGTCGCGGATGATTCGAGGCAAACTTTCCTTGAATGTGTGCCCGGTTAATCTGATCTCAATTGTTCAAGCGGCGATGGAGACGGTGCATCTAGCCGCAGCAGCTAAAAGCATTCGACTGGAATCGGTACTCGATCCCGCCGTTGGTTTGATTGTCGGCGATCCAAACCGCTTGCAGCAGATTATCTGGAACTTGCTCTCGAATGGGATCAAGTTCACACCCTCCGGGGGACGAGTGGAAATCAAGCTCGATTGCACTGATTCTTATGCCCAGATTGAGGTGAGCGATACAGGCAAAGGAATCGAGGCTGACTTTCTGCCCTATGTCTTCGAGCGCTTCCGTCAAGCTGATAGTACCAGCACGCGATCGCAAACAGGGCTTGGTTTGGGTTTGGCAATTGTTCGTCACCTCACCGAACTACACGGCGGAACTGTCTGTGTTGACAGCCCTGGGGAGGGGCAAGGGGCAATCTTTACGGTGAAACTGCCGCTGATGATGAAGACTGAGTTGAAAGGACTCAAGCCTGAGCTAGAAGCCCCACTTAGTACACAGCCTTCATCAAGCTTCAGCACTGTACTGGAAGGGTTACAGGTGTTGGTTGTAGATGACGAGGCTGATAGCCGAGATTTTCTCGCGATCGCGCTTGAACAGTATGGGGCGAGGGTAACAGCAGTAGCATCGGTACAGGAGGCACTCTTAGCGCTGCAACAGGTAAAACCAGATGTCTTAGTGAGCGATATTGGGATGCCCGATGAGGATGGCTACACGTTGATCGGCAAAATTAGAGCAATGACGCCAGAGCAAGGAGGACAGATTTCAGCGGTAGCACTGACGGCCTATGCCAGAAGCGAGGATTGCGAGCGTGCGATTTTGGCAGGCTTCCAGCAGCACGTCACGAAGCCTGTCGAGGCCGCGGCATTCGCTGCGACAATCGCTAGCTTGGCTAGAAATTCTTTCAATATAGTCTCCTAGTTGGGGATGCGATCGCGTTGTAACTGAGGTCAAGGGCGATCGCGTTGTAACTGAGGTCAAGGGCGATCGCGTTGTAACTGAGGTCAAGGGCGATCGCATTACGAGATTACCTGCCCAGGCAGGTAATCCTTGTGTTTATGCTGCCTTGATGAGAATTACTTACATCTTCATTTTATCAACATAATTCTCTGTAAGAAATGCCCGTGTTTATTCGGATGGCTTATTCTTTTCTTTACCTTTATGTTTTTGATATTGCTGGATTCAAGTTGGTTGTATTGGCAACGGTAATTTTTATGAAATATCCAGCATCGAACTAACTAACTTTCAGGAGTATTTAATGATATTTGTGATACCAATTATCCTGGGTGCTGCTGCCTTGGCTACTGCCGCTTATGGCGCGGTCAAAGGTATTGAAGGTGTTTCTGACATGAAGGATGCTGAGAAAATTGGCAAGAGCGCTCAAAAAAGACACGAGCGTGCTGTCAAGAAGTTGCAAACTGACTGGGAAGCCACCCAAGAACTTGCAGAAGCTTATGGTCAACTCCAGATTGATATTAAGGTGCGTACAGTTGGGCGATTTGTTAATTTCATCAAGCGGATTGGTCGGCAGGCTTCTGAAAGCGAGATGGAGTTTTTAGCTGGGCTAGAAGGCGTTTCTGTTCAGCAGCTCAAAGAATATGAAGCTGCTGCTTTGGAAGCTGAAAAGTTTGCCCAAGGTGGTATTACAGCTCTTGGGGCAGCAGCGGCGGCTGGTCAAGGCGCAGTAGGGCTTGTAGGACTTTTTGGGACAGCAAGTACCGGAACGGCTATTGCAGGACTTAGTGGTGCTGCTGCTTGGAATGCCACCCTAGCATGGCTGGGCGGTGGTTCACTGGCTGCTGGTGGCGGTGGCATGGCACTTGGCACGCTTGTCCTGGGAGGTATTACGGTTGGTCCAGCCTTGATGATTGGTGGCTTCGTGCTTGCTGGTCAAGGTGAGAAAGCTTTAACAAAAGCACGAAAATACGAAGCCAATGTTAGCACTGAGATTGCTAAGATTGATGCTGCCAAAGAGTTTCTGCAACAAGTGAAACGGCGGATCGCTGAGTTAAGCAACTTAGTGGAAGACTTGAATAATCGTGCTGTTATAGGTCTTAATGAACTTGAATCCCAATCCTTTGAAACAAACCGGGATGCTAGCAAGTTTCAACAGGTAGGACTTTTAGTGAAGGCACTTGTAGAAATCATGAAAACCCCAGTTTTAGATACTAAAGGCAACCTAAATCCTTCTTCTGCCACTATCAAAGCAAAATATTGTAAGCTGTGAGGTAATTAGCCGTGTCGGCTAAAAGAGTTTCTGTAGAAGTGCTTGCACAAAGCATTGGTGAATTCACTAGGCCCGCTGAATGTCTACGTGATATTGTCTCAGCTTACACGGAATACAAGAAGGTGGCTGAGGAGGAACGCACTAAGCGACGCGATATTGACGCTTGGGAAAAAGAAATAATAGCCAAGATTAATGCCCAGCGAGACTTGCTAATGGCATACCTTGACCGTTCGTTTGATGAACGTGCAGAAAACTTTCGCGCTTTGTTCGGTGTCGTCGATCTAGCAATTACAACAGGCAATAACGAGCAATTAGCTCTAGCCTTGAACTCAATTACGGAAATAGCAAAGTCAAGCCCTTTTAAAGATATTGCCAACTTAGCTTCTGTCAAAGCAGCACTAAACGATCCAAACCATGAATGGTCGTTTTGATCGGGAGCATCCCAATGCTTGTAAAAAGGGCGAAAAGAATTCGCATTTATACAGACTAAACCCGACCGAAGCGGGTTTCAAAAGTTTCGCGTTGCTCGTACCAAAGGACGTTTGTGTAGCGTTTGTCGCCTTTTTGTAGCATTTTGAAGTATAGCTATCGCCAGTAGTTGTACAGCGACTTTTTATTTGACGTGGAGACATATTAGTGTCGTTAAAGAGTCAAAGCTTAGCCTGACTTGCTTTTTCGGCTCAATCTAAATTGGCAACGCTGATAGTCAAATGCTAGCTCATTGAGTAATTTTTCTGTGTAATCCTGCAATCGGGAAAGTTTTGCTCAGTGACCCGAAATTGTCTCGACATCATTTAATTTGGCAGTGTACACAAACAGTCGTTTGTAAGGCAAAATTTTTTAGCCCCAATTGGAACCAAAACATAAAAAATACCCTGACTTTAAAAGCCAGGCTACCGGGTAGCATCGAAAATTAATCACAGTTAGTAAAATCAAACAATTACCTCTAATAATCTAACAATTACCTCTAATGAAGCTTTATTTGTATTTTTCTTCGACCCTAGCACTCATTGTCCTTGCCTCTTGCAGTTTACCGGGGATTCCACAGAAGCCACAATCTAATATGGGTCAGGTGACTCAACCCCAACTCAGGGTGGTAACGTTGGATGACAATAGTAAGATAGCGATGGGGCAAACTATCTATGTCCCTATCTATTCTCATATTTATTACGAAAACCAGAAGGAAGTTTTATATTTATCAGCCACTCTTAGTATTCGCAATACGGATTTGAGCAATCCCATCATTGTCACTTCAGTGCGCTACTATGATACAGAGGGAAAATTAATCAAGCACTATTTAGATCGCCCTGTGGAACTTGGTTCTCTAGCTTCTACAGATTTTGTTGTAGCGAGAAGTGACACCACTGGGGGGTTAGGAGCTAACTTTATTGTTGAGTGGATAGCTAAAAAGAAAGTTTCTGAGCCTGTCGTTGAAGCCGTTATGATTAGTGCTGCATCCAACCAAGGAATTTCTTTTGTCAGTCCTGGTAGAGTTATTAAAAGTCATAACAATAAGTAATTTGTATTATTAGCTTTTTTTGACACAAGGTTCATCGTCATGAAGATGGAATCCACCTAATCACGTCAATTATTAATAAATTTCGGTTGAATAGCTCCTTCCCACCTGAGTTGAAACCATTCTGGAAACTCAGAAAATCTTTGCTCATCAATCACCTCTTCAACGTTGATGTACAGTGCAAAATTAAATTGCGTCGAGACAATTTCGTGTCACTGAGCAAAACTTTCCCGATTGCAGGATTACAGAGAAAGATTACTCAACGATCTAGCATTTGACCATCAGCATTGCCAATTTAGATTGAGCGGAAAAAGCAAGTCAGGTTTAGCTTTGCCTCTTTAACGACACTAATCCGATCTGTCTCCACATCCAATAAAAAGTCACTATACAGCCTGTAAAAAGGGCGAAGAGAATTCGCATCTATACAGACTAAACCCGACCGAAGCGGGTTTCAAAAGTCTCGCGTTGCACGTACAAAAGGACGTTTGTGTAGCGTTTGTCGCCTTTTTGTAGTATTTTGAAGTATATTGTATTCACCCAAAGGTGATGAGATGTACTGGTATAACGGCAACCTGATTGAGTCGGGAACCCTGGAGTTAGCGATTGACGATCCGGGGTTGCTTTATGGAGCGAAGGTGTTTACAACGCTGCGGGTTTATGAGCAGTCGTTGGAGAGTCCGCTGACTAACTGGAAGGGACATTGCGATCGCCTCTGTTGCAGCTTGCAAACGTTTGACTGGCAGCAGCCAGACTGGGAACAATTACGGCAACAAGCAGAAGCGTTAATCCCACACTTCCCCGTTCTCAGAATTACTCTATTTCCCGATGGGCGAGAGTGGATTAGCGGGCGGTTTTTTCCCGATGATTTGACAGAAAGACAAAAATATGGTGTTAAAAGTTGGTTAGCGGCAGAGCCGTTATTTTGCCGCTCAATTCCCGAACATAAAACGGGGAACTACCTGCCTGCTTGGCTGGCATTGGGAAAAGCTCAGCAGATGGGAGCGACAGAAGCAATTTTGGTCGATGATAAGGGAAATTGGTTAGAAACCAGTACGGGCAATCTTTGGGGATGGCGGGATGGTAAGTGGTGGACGCCACCTCTAGATGCTGGAATTTTGCCGGGAATAGCGCGATCGCAACTGATCAACTGGCTGGCAAGTCAGAATCTAACCCCTGGGCAAGTGCCTTGGGATGCTGACTTTGTGAAAGGATTGTCAGTTCTTGCTTATAGTAATTGCGTGGTGCAAGTCGTTCCGATTCATACCGTTCTTTGCCAAGAAGGTACTTTGACTTTTGACCCGTTACACAGCAGCCTAGAGCAATTGCAGAGCTTATTTCAGCGCTACCACACCCATCAAGCTTCCCCCTGAGTGTAAAAAGCTCGACGACTGAAGTCGCGACTCCACAAACGAACCCTGTCTTTACAGGCTAGGAGACAAAGCCCGCGTAGGCAGGCTTTGTCTGTGTAGTCCCACCCTTCTAGGGTGGGGGACTATGTTGTGTAGCCCCATTTCTAGGGTGTGGGAGTAGATTGTTCCGGCTAGGATGGTTGTTTTTGTGGCGACGGTTACGATGAAGATAGATGACGTTGTTGAAGGTTTCTATGAACCAACCGTGTCAAGGAATTCTGAGACGGGTTAACATAAGTTAATACAAATAAAAATTCAAAGCGTCCCCATATCCTAGAGCTTAGGAGGAAACTCGGTGAACAAACGGTGGAGAAATGCAGGGCTGTATGCGCTGCTAGCAATAGTTGTAATCGCCTTAGGAACAGCATTTTTAGACAAACAACCCCAAAGTCGGGAAACCTGGAAATACAGCAAGCTGATTCAGGAAGTTCAAGACGGTCGGATTGAAAGAGTTGGTCTTAGTGCCGACCGCACTAAGGCGCTTGTTACAGCACAAGACGGCAGCAAGATCGTCGTTAACCTGCCTAATGACCCAGACCTGATTAGCATTCTGTCCACCAAGGGTGTAGACATTTCAGTTTTGCCCCAGAGCGATGACAGCTTCTGGTTCCGCGCCTTGAGCAGTCTCTTCTTCCCCGTTCTGCTTCTGGTTGGATTATTCTTTTTGCTACGCCGCGCTCAGAGTGGCCCAGGCTCTCAAGCGATGAACTTTGGCAAATCCAAAGCCAGAGTCCAAATGGAGCCACAAACCCAAGTAACTTTTGGGGATGTCGCTGGCATTGACCAAGCCAAGCTAGAGCTGAATGAAGTCGTTGACTTCCTCAAGAACGCCGACCGCTTCACCGCCATTGGAGCAAAAATTCCCAAAGGCGTGCTGCTAGTTGGACCTCCGGGAACGGGTAAAACGCTGCTCGCTCGTGCAGTTGCTGGGGAAGCAGGTGTGCCTTTCTTCTCTATCTCTGGTTCTGAGTTTGTAGAAATGTTCGTCGGTGTCGGTGCATCTCGCGTGCGCGACCTGTTTGAACAAGCCAAGGCAAATGCTCCCTGTATCGTATTTATCGATGAAATTGATGCCGTGGGGCGTCAGCGGGGTGCAGGTTTAGGCGGCGGTAACGATGAGCGGGAGCAAACCCTCAACCAGTTGCTGACCGAGATGGACGGTTTCGAGGGCAACACGGGAATTATTATCATCGCTGCTACGAACCGCCCAGATGTACTTGATGCAGCACTGCTGCGTCCGGGTCGCTTTGACCGTCAGGTGGTCGTGGATCGTCCCGATTATGCCGGTCGCTTGGAGATTCTCAACGTTCACGCCCGTGGCAAAACGCTGGCGAAGGATGTGGATCTGGAGAAGATCGCTCGTCGTACCCCTGGTTTCACGGGTGCTGACCTCTCCAACTTGCTGAACGAAGCAGCGATTCTGGCGGCTCGTCGCAACCTGACCGAAATCTCGATGGATGAAATCAATGATGCCATCGACCGGGTGCTAGCTGGCCCAGAGAAGAAAGACCGGGTGATGAGCGAGAAGCGCAAAACCTTGGTGGCTTATCACGAAGCGGGTCACGCTCTCGTCGGTGCCTTGATGCCAGATTATGACCCGGTGCAAAAGATCAGCATCATCCCTCGCGGTCGTGCGGGTGGTTTGACTTGGTTTACACCGAGTGAAGACCGGATGGATTCTGGTCTGTACAGCCGCTCTTATCTGCAAAATCAGATGGCAGTCGCCTTGGGCGGTCGGCTTGCTGAAGAAATCATCTTCGGTGAAGAAGAAGTGACAACGGGTGCCTCGAATGACTTGCAGCAGGTGGCTCGTGTGGCGCGTCAAATGGTGATGCGATTTGGCATGAGCGATCGCTTGGGACAAGTTGCTTTAGGTCGTCAGCAAGGCAATATGTTCTTGGGACGCGACATTGCCGCCGAGCGGGATTTCTCGGAAGCAACTGCGGCGACGATTGATGATGAAGTCCACAATTTGGTGGATCAAGCTTACCATCGTGCCAAAGCAGTGTTGGTGAATAACCGCCACATCCTGGATCAATTGGCTCAAATGCTCATTGAAAAGGAAACGGTAGACGCTGAGGAACTGCAAGAGGTTCTGGCGAATAACGACGTAAAGATGGCAGCGATCGCATAATTCGCTAATTGCTCATTGAGCGTCAAAAAATTGGGGCAGTTCTAGGATATTTTCTAGAACTGCCCCGATTTTTTTGTTTGCAAAGACGCTTTGGTTGCAAACAAAGATCGGCACCGCTTCACAGTTCCAGCAGCAGCGCAGCATAGATACCTGCACCCAGAGCGAAAGCCCAAAAGCGGCTATCGCGATCTTCCGGGAGTTCTTCCTTCAGCACGTTCAGGACGACTCCTCCGGCGAGGAAGGCAAACAAGACAGCGATCGCTGCCTCGTGAATTTCGGTTCCGCTCCCAATGACCCATCCCACGATAATCGCCGCCGCCAGTATCCAGCGCCCCTTCTCGTGATAGGCATCCTTATGGTGTTCGCGCAAGCCGTTGTCGTTGACCACGAAATGCAAAGCCATCGCGAAGAAAAACAGAAAAAGACTTTGAAAACCCGGTTCCTCCGGGTGGATTAACAGGTAGCCGATCAAAGCATTGTAAACGGCGAATGAAGCGATGTGCGGCCAGAAGACCCCAGCTTCTGTAACATCTCCATTTCCCGCCTTTTGGTTGCGCTGGCGCGACAGTGTAGCAGCTCGCTCCAGTCCATAAAACACGCTGACGCCTATGAGTGCCACCAGGTAAACGTGGTGTTCCAGAAAGGCAAACCCCCCGTCCAACGTCTCCTTAACCGTCTCCTGTGCTTGACTCAGTTCCGGGAGGATATGGACGAAAATGTAGGCGACAGATACGCCACTCCCGATAGAAAGCCAGATACTGCGAGGGGTGGCATCAAGAAAGCGCAGTTTACCGGAGTAGAGATGCACCAGAGCCAACGCGACTGCAAGGATTGCAGACAGCAAGCGTACATCAGGATTGAATACCGAAGACTCTGCAACTGCCAACAGCATCTTAGTTGAGAAGAGGGAATATTTTTTAGAATGAATATCTTGACTAAAAAGACACGCCACTCGTCAATAGCGGCTCTGAAATCAGCGCCCTTGCTCTTTAGCTTGATAGGATTTGGGCACTAAGGCGTCCTCCGCTTAGCCGATTTTTCTGATTCTTCAAGTTTTAAACAGGTTGATTGACTGATAAATTTTCATCTTTAGGCAAGGGATCGGTTCTCTCTCTAGGTGGGCGTATAACCAGAGCCAGTAGAGGTAGTGTTCTGGTGTGGGGTATCAGCTCCTTTTTGCAACATGAGACAGATATGCAAACTCACTCAGACACCCACTCACCTTCCCCAACTAAACAAAAAATCTCCAATATTTTTCGTCTCGTAGGCTGGATTGCCTTCTGGGTCGAATTAGGATTGGCAGTTGCTTCTGGCATCGCTTTATTATTTGCTATCTCTGGCCGTAACTTTGCCAATGAAGCAAATCCTGCCCTGGGAGTCGGTATATTTTGGGCAATTTGTGGACTTTTCGCACTGTTATTCGGTGTCTTTTTAGCTTTCCGCTACACTCGCATCGCTAAAGGTTTAGCAAATCCTAATTCGGCTGTGCATCCCTCCAAAGCCGATACCGTTCAAGTCCTGCGACTGGCTTTAATTACAGGTTTGGTGGGGATTTTGTTATGTCTGTTGGGTGGTGGAGCGAGTATGGGAGTGTTACTAGCAAAATCTGTATCCCAACCTCCAGGTGTGGCAATCACCGACCCCTACAAAATCATTCGAGCGCTTGATGTTTTTGTGGTGTTAGCGAATTTTAATGGGATTGCCGGTCACTTTGTAAATGTTGTCACTGCTCTAGGGCTGCTCAAGTGGGTGCATAATCAGTAAGAATTTCCCCCACCTCTGGGTCTTTGGTTTATTGCTGATGACTAATGACTCATGGCTTACAACTCATTAAAAATTTTTAACGGCGGCGCTTTGGCGATACTGATTGATCTTCAACAGTTGATTTTGGATGGACTCGCTCTTGTAGTCCCCACACGCTTACCAGTGCTGCGGTTAAAGCTCCAATGGTGTCCATAATCAGATCCACGATGGTGTCATCAAGGTCATTGATCACTTGCACCACCCATTCAAATATCTCCCAAAGAGCGCCGATGGCGATTCCGAAGCTAGAGATCGTTAAGATATACAGCAGTCGGTGGTAGCGGAACGGAGTCAGCATTGACTCATACACGAGAAAACTCAGCGCCAGCGTTACGGAAAAGGTTGTAAAGGCATGAGCAATTTCATCGTAGGGTCCCGGTGGGTAAAATAAACCCCAAACCCAGCCACCCGCATTGATCAAGGCTGCGATAACAAACAGAAAATCAAACAACGTTGGCAGTTGATTTTCGAGGGTCACAAACAGAAACGAAGCAGCCAGGAAGCAGGCGAGTGTAAATGAACCCACCCAGTTCCGGTGATACAATTCAACGGCGATCGCGATCGCGAGTAAAAACTGTCCAACCCAAGCGGCGATTCTATACCCTCGCCAATTGCTACTCAGCATTGCTTTTTCCTCATAAATGGGTCATGGGTAAAGAGAGTTTGCAGTATTGAGTTTTGAGTTAGAAGAAAGTTTTTTAATTCAAGACTTAAAACTTTTCCCCAATTAGTCATTACTAACAAACTATAAACGAAGCAATTAATTCAATTTCATATCATGCTTCTGGTTTCTGACGGGAAAGCGCCTGAATCTCAGCCCGCAATGCAACGATTTCTTCATGCAACGCGGCGATAGATTTAGCACCTGCTACTTCTGCTTGTTCGTCTTCCGCATCGCGTCCGACAAAGAAGGTGGCGAGGGTTGCCGTTACATAGCCAAACACTGCAAAAGCATATAACGATAGGATCAAGCAGAGTACCCGACCTTCTGGAGTCTGAGGCCAGTATTCCGATCCCATCGTTGTCATAATCATTGCTGTCCACCACAGTGCAGCACCGTAGTCATTCAGTCCGCGCCCATCAGGGGTATTGCTTTCAAAAGCATACATCCCTGCGGCTCCCACCAGCGTTACCACCAGCGTCAGCGCGATGACGTAGCCAAAACCACGACGACTCATGCTGGCTCGGAGCGATCGCATACCGCGATTCAGAGAACTGATGACACGGACCAGTCGCAGCCCCCGGCTGGCTCTCAGTAAGCGAAACACGCGGGTAATTCGGAAGACGCGCAACGCTGGCAACAGCAAGGAGAGGGCTGTAAGCCAGTTTTGCTTGAAATAGATAAATTTGTAAGGAGCCAGAACCAATCGTAAGGCGAAGTCTAGGATAAAAACGATCCAGATGACGTTGCTGATGATTTCCAGCAGGGGATTTAAGCCCCAGATCAGTTCGACGACCAACAACGCCAGCCACCCAAAGCCGAGCAATAGCATGGGTGTTTCTAGCCAGTCTTCCAACTGTTGCAGAACCTCACCTTGTTCTTTTTTGAGTTCCCGTTTTTCAGATGGACTCAGATTGCTCATAAGATTTTTAATGACTCCCACAGCGGTTTTGAAAGCGCTTGCCGTAAAGCTGAGCCAAGGGTACAGCGGTCAGACTGTGGGCAAATATCCAGGTGCATAGAAAACCCCAGCAGAGATTAGTAGAAAAGTAGTGAAATATTCCTCTAGCTAGAGAGCGAACTTCCATACTGTGCGAGATGGTTACGAGGCACGCAGACTTATATAGCTAGCCGCAATGCGCCAACTACTTGTACAGGTTCCCCGTGGGTGTGGGAAAACAGTTCTGGATATTGCCCAAGCTTGTGATGGAGCAAATCTTTCCCTGTTTGAAGCGACTGGAGCTGATGAATCGTTAGACGTGGTCATCGTTCACGTCTCGAATGGGAAGGTTGAGGAACTACTCGAAAAGTTGCAAGCGGTACCAAAATTGCATATCACGCTGCTTCCGCGTGGAGTCATCGCCTTGCAGCCACCGCCTTTTAAAGCAGCGCAGCAGGTGACAGATGTGCAGGCACGCAGTCCCATCGAAATTTTCCTCTCAGGGCTGCAAAGCGTTGGCTCGTGGAAAGGGTTTCTGGGCTATGCAGCGGCGGCGGGTGTGGTGGTCTGGATCGGCTTGTTCACGAATACTAGCTATCTTCTCGTTGCTGCCATGCTGATTGCACCGTTTGCGGGGCCAGCGATGAATACAGCGATCGCTACGGCACGCGGCGATGGAGAACTTCTCGGACGGAGCATTTTACGATACTTTTCAGCCCTGGCGGTAACAATCCTAGTCACTGGGGCACTCACCTTGATTCTGCGACAGGAAGTGGTGACATCCTCCATGAACACAACCAGTACGGTTTCGGCAGTAGCCGTGCTGCTGCCACTGGTCGCAGGTGCGGCAGGCGCTCTGAATCTTGTCCAATCGGAAAGAAGTAGCCTCGTCTCTGGGGCGGCGGTCGGAATGCTGGTTGCGGCTTCGCTGGCACCGCCTGCCGGAATGGTGGGGATGGCAAGCGCAATGGGTCGCTGGGATATGGCTGTAAACGGCGTCTTTGTGCTGTTGCTACAACTGGTTGGGATTAATCTATCCGCCTCCCTGATGTTCCGCGCCTATGGTCTGTCTGCTCAAGGTGCCCGCTATAACCGTGGCAAGCGCTGGATATTTCCGTCTGCCTTTACAGCGACTGCTGTAGCGCTTTTTGGCTTGCTGACTTGGCAGTTTTCCAGCTCTCCGGAGCTTCAGCGCGGCAGCCGCGAACAGCGTGCCGTTGCCCAAATCCAGAAGGTGGTGAATGATAGCGGTTTGGCGAAACTGGTGGAAGCCAATGTTCGGTTCACCCCCTCGAATATCAAAGGTCAGAATACGTTGTTGGGTACCATTTATGTTCAGCGTCAGGCGGGTGTTACTGAGTCTTCCGAAGAGATTCGCTCTCGCATGACTCGCGCAATTCAAAGGCAATTACTTGGCAAAGGGTTTAACGTCACACCTTTAATTGATGTCAGCGTTCTGGAAGCGCCGCAATCGGAAAGTTAAGTTATTTTCAAGCTAAATTTCAAGCTAAATATGAGCAGCGTCATTTAAAACTCCTTTAGCGCTTTCACCGCTGCCAAATATCGCTCCTCAATATCCTTTCGGTCTAATTCCTCCGATACTTCCTCACAGCTACTGCGCTCGATCATTTGGGCATGACGTAGCAGCGCCGCCCGGTCTTTCTGGTTGCGGGTGTGGGTGGCGATGAGAGCGATCGCTTTGAGTAATCGAATTTTCACTGCTACATCCGATTTGCTGTATTGTCGAATCTGGTTAAAGGCGGCGTCAATTAACTCTGCAAACGTCACCGGATTTGCGATCGCTCGCAGGTTGTTGTCTTTGTCGTAGCGGTAGGGCGAGGGAAAATCTTTCTCCGCCAGACGGCAAAGTGCAGCGGTCATCTGGTTAATACACTGGATCGCCGTAAACGGATCGTTGATGCCAGGAGAAAGGGCGCGAGCGGCAATTTCAACTAACTGATCGATGGGAAATTCTACATCCTGTTGTTCGGTGCGTTGTTCGCCAAAAATAAATGCTTGGTTGAACTGCTGGGTGAGTTTTTTATTCACCCGTTCTCCAGGCCAAATCATCACCAGTTCGCTTCCTTCCACAATAAACTTGCCGGGGCGATATTTCAGACGCAGGAGGAGGTTTTTTGAGGTGGCGATCTTCATTAACAGCTCGTCATCAATTGCCTGAAGATAACCGCTCTCTTTCGCCAAGATAGGAGTCGCTTCCTCCTCAAAACCGGCGGGGATTTCCGCCACCGACCGCTGCTCTGGTGCTGATTTACCCTGCCCGATCTTCTGCGGAAATAAGCGATCGATGACATTGTCCAACTCTCTGCCAACCTCTCTGATGATATGGGATGCCTGCATTGAGGTTGAGACATGATGGATAAAGTAAATCAGGACGCCAATACTGGCGATCGCTAGCACCATGCCCATCGTGACGGAGATTTGCGGTACGAACACATCGTAATCTTCTCCCCGCACGGTTCGCAGTACCAGCAAGCAATAGATGAACGTACCGATAAACGTGCCCAGGACGACTTGATTGCTCGTATCCTGCATGAAGTTACGCATCAGTCGCGGGCCGAATTGGGAGGAAGCGAGGGTGAGGGCAACAATTGTAATCGAGAAGGCAGTACCCGCAACGGTAATCATCGAACTAGCAACGGCTGAAAGCAGCGTTCTCACCCCATCTGGCCCGCCGGTGTAGATCCAGCCCAACGACTCTATCGGATCAGATTTGGCTGCTCGATCGAGGCTTAACATTCCGAATGCCAAGGCGATCGCGCTGAGCGCCATCAGCGTTGGTACGAACCAGTAGCTGGAGTGGAGCGAGTCCCAAAGTTTGCCCAGCTTGATGTTTTTCATCAGTTATTTTTCATTAATTATCGTCGGCAGTGTGAGGGCGATCGGGGTTCTCGTCTCTATGGCTACCATTCCCGTCTCTTTGGGCACGCATTTCAGCCAGCTTCCTGAGCGAACCGCCGATGCTGCGGGGTTTTGGCACTTCTTGATTCCCAGCAGGCCATCCTTCACGCTGACGAGCGCGATCGCCATCTGTCTCTTCGGTTTGGTCGTGGAACAGGATTTGCTGAGTCGGGAAGGGCATATCAATGCCGTTAGCCGTGAGCTTATTTTTAATCGCAGCGAGAACTTGATCCTGCTTATCGAGAATATCTGCACGTCGTGGCGGCTGTACCCACCAACGGGCGCGGATATTCA
Organism: Trichocoleus sp. DQ-A3; assembly: GCF_039961975.1. Classification (NCBI taxonomy): domain Bacteria; kingdom Bacillati; phylum Cyanobacteriota; class Cyanophyceae; order Leptolyngbyales; family Trichocoleusaceae; genus Trichocoleus; species Trichocoleus sp. DQ-A3. Next base: position 29,090 of record NZ_JAMPKC010000013.1, read on the forward strand.
CGGTACTGTCAGCTAGATCCACTACAAGGGCGTCGGGAGCTGGATCTTCCAAAACACCATCGACGCTAGCGATCGCTTCCAGAATCAGTTGTTTTGCCCGGTCAATATCGTCGCCGTAACCAATACCCACATCGTACTGAAGGCGGCGGTTCTCGAAAGCAGTGTTCACAGTTACCGAGTTTGTAAACAGCTCAGAATTTGGAATCACGATGCGACGACCATCATAGGTTCTAATCGTCGTGGCTCGCGTCTGGATATTTTCAACCGTTCCTTCAAAGTCTTTAAATACGATTTGGTCATCGATCTGGAATGGCTCGGTCAACAGAATTAAAATACCAGCCAGAAAATTCTGGAGAATATCGCGGAACGCGAAACCAATTGCGACCCCACTAATCCCTAGCAGTTGAATTAAATCTCCGGCTTGAAATGTCGGGATAACGATGGATAATGCTACAAATAGACCAATTAAAATAATAATTCCCTGCGACAAACGACCTAACACCAGACCCAGATTCCGAGCTTGTCGATGCCTTCTGGTAAGCCGTCTGACCGTCGCCTTAATCGCTCTTGCTGCAAAAAAAAATAGTGTGAAGACGATTAGTGCTAATACAATATTGGGCAGCATGACAATCAGGCCATCGATCATTGCCTGAATTTTCCCCCATGCTGTTGATACCGATGTTTGAAAATTCATTCCTATTTTCCGCTTACAAAATGTTGTTGATTTTAATTAAAAATTCATAATTTTGACTCTGTCTATGGTCAGTATCTAGATAACACAGCTTCTATTATAAAAATAAATATATTCATAATTTATTTCTAAGGTTATAGCAATTCTCTATTGGATGTAGTAGGGTTTAACCCCACCCCTGCCGCACCCCGTTCACAGGGAGGGGTTCAATATTCCTCAATATTCCCCCCTCTCCGTGAACGGAGAGGGGCTGGGGGTGAGGTTCCGAGTCTATACTGCACTCAAGTGAGAACTGCTATAGTTGATTTAGCGCTAAACCATGAATAATGATTTAACTTTTGAATAATTATCTAAATAGAGACAGATAAACTATAAAAAAATTATTTATATCTAGGAAAATATCGATAAAATACTGTTAACAAGTTCCTATAGTGCTAGATTGTAGCGCGATCGCACAAGGGACGCTGATAAACATCTAACAGCCGCCTCTGCCCATATCCCCGTGAGTCATCGGGCATCTGCGATCGGCACCTGCCAAATTTTGATAGTACTGTCACCACTGCCAGTAGCAATCGTCTGTCCATCCGGGCTAATCACAATACATTTAACCCAGCTAGAATGCCCGGTAAGCGTGCGAATTTCTTCACCCGTCGAAAGATTCCAAATTTTAATTGTTTTGTCCGCACTGCCACTGACTAAAGTTTGTCCATCTGAGCTAATCGCAACCGAATTCACATAGTTAGAATGCCGGGTGAGGGTGTGAATTTGTTTCCCAGTGTTTAAATCCCAAATCTTAATCGTTTTGTCAGCACTAGCACTGGCTAAAATCTGCCCATCCGGGCTAATCGCAACGGAATTAACAGGTTGAGAATGACCCTGAAGTGTGCGGATTGCTTTGCCAGTAGAAACATCCCAGATTTTAATTGTTTTATCGGCACTAGCACTGGCTAAAGTCTCCCCATCTGGGCTAATTGCAACGGAATTAACAGGTTGGGAATGACCCTGAAGCGTGCGGATTGCTTTACCCGTAGAAATATCCCAAATTTTAATTGTTTTATCGGCGCTGCCACTGGCTAGAGTCTGCCAATCAAAGCTAATCGCAACAGAATTAATAGGGTTAGAATGTCCCTTTAATCTACGGATTTCTTGACCAGTGGAGACATTTAAAACTTTAATTGTTTTATCGGCGCTGCCACTTATTAATGTATTTCCATCTGGGCTAATCGCTAGAGAATTTATGTAGCTATCATGCCCTTTTATGATGCGATTCTCTTTGGCTGTAGACTTATTCCAAATTCTAATTGTTTTATCGGCACTGCTACTGGCTAAAATTTGTCCATCCGGGCTAATCGCCAGAGAATTTACCTGGCTTTCATGCCCATGAAGCGTTTTAACTCCCGAAAGATTTTCATAAGCGATAACTTTGGGCGCGTCTTGGTAAGATAGTTGCCAAATTCCATATCCTCCTAATCCGACCAAGCAAGCAACGGCTCCCCCCACCAACCATTTATTTTTATTTTTCTTACTAACAATGAGCGTTGGGGCTAATGAAGGCTGCCAAGGTGGAAGTATCCCAACAATTGCCCCGATACCAATCAGACTAAAATTAGGAGAAGGTTTATGTCTAGATAAAGACTGTGAAATTTTAGCGAGTTCATCTAAAATTTCTTGAGTATTTTTGTGCCGCGCTCCTGCGGTAGGAGCCATCAGTTTATCAATAAAATCTGCCAGTAAGGGTGAAATACCCGGTGCATGATTGCGCCAATTAAATTTGTCCGTTAAAGGTTCATAAATTGCGCGATCTGTTGCTAGTTTGCCAGTCAGCAGATAAACAAAAGTTCTGCCCAAGGCATAGAAATCTGACTGGGGTACAGCATGACCTTTTTCTTGCTCTGGAGGTGTATAGCCAGCAGAACTAATCCTCGTGACACTGCCTGCGCCGCCGACTTCCGCAAGGTAAGTATAGGTCATCTCTCTGGCGGTGCCAAAGTCAATTAATACCAGATGCCCTGTGGAGCGCATCATGATATTTGCGGGTTTAATATCACGATGGAAATAGTTTTTTTGGTGGACAAGATGTAAAATCTCAGCGAGCTGTTTTAACCAGTCAAGAGCTAGCCGCTGATCGAGAGGGCGATCGCCCTGTTGTTGCATCCACTCTTTTAAGTTGGGACCATCAATTTTCTCCATGATGATGCCATACACTGGCTCTCGGCTGTTTCTGGGATAAAACTGGAAGTATCCATCAGGCTCAACTTTGGGGATGCCGGGATGATTCAGCTGGCTTAATACAATGGCTTCTTGCTGAAATAGCTCGACGACTCTGGCATTCGTGTTGTGATCTTTTTTGAGGATCTTCAGGATTTTGGGGGTTGCGCCCTCGTAGGCTTCATAAATATTGCCGAAGCCACTGTTGTCACTCAGTAGGCGCATGACCTGATAGCGCCCTTGTACCAGCAACTCTGAGCCACAATTGCGGCAAATACGGTTGTTGGCGTTGGCTGGATCGTTAGGTTTGGGGCAGCAGGGATTGATGCAGTAGCTCATAGATAGCTACAGAATTGTCATATCCCTAATATATGTTGAGAATTTTCAATCATCCACCCATTGCTGGAGGATGCAAGCCCAATAGTTGTTATCTATTAAGGCTTTTAGCTGACGACAAAAAAAAGAGGGACTGGTTTTTCTATCCTAAAGATTTAGTTTGAATTTATAGCATTTTCCGTTTGATATGCACCTCTTTGAAAAAATATCCTTGGCGAAGAGAACTTAAGAGGGATGCAAAGGAAGTCGGCTCTTGTCGCTCTCAAGGTATTTAAAAGCCGCAAAATATCATATTGAATGTCAAAAAGGAGTAATTAGTGCAATCCTAGTTCATGAATGAATAAGGATTGCTATCAACTAAACAAACTCGTTGATGCATAGCGGCTGAAATTACGTCTCGTTTAAGTTTACCTGGAACGAGGGAAGCGATCGCAAGCAAGACGCTGTAATGACTAGAGAAGAAAGTCAAGCTGACATTTTAAAAAATATTTCATTGAGGCTTAACCCTACTCTATTACCCAGGCAACTTAAAGGGAATTGAAGCGATTGAAAAAGTATTGCCAGGTGTCCCTCAAGTGGCACTTTTTTATCGGGATATCTGCCCTAGATTCAGAGTGCCGTTGCAAAAGGCAACTAACGCGCTCAATGGGCGTTAGTTGTGTATATCCATTCGCTTCTCAGGCACATTGGGGCGATGCTGACCTCACTCGGCAGTTTTGGGTTTAAAACTCGACTCGAAAAAAATGAGCGATCACCGATAGATGAAGACATTGCTAGCGACGAGTCAGCCATGCGCGTCTTAGTTGTGCAGGCGCAAGAAGATTGGGCGATCGCTTACTGCAACTGCGGGCTAGAACCTGTCAAAAACAACCCTTGAAATACGCCAGTAGAGAAATTCAACAACTAAGTCAGGCACTTTAAATTGATAAAACTAACTTATCTCTACCTGTACGAGCAGTAACGCCGCGTATTCCCATTAAAATCAAAGCAACTATAGCATTCAATTGCCTGGAAGATACAAAGCCTCTGGCTTAAGCGTGGCATTGAGCGAATTGGGATTATCGCCGCACAACACCGTAGGCGTTGGCGATGCCGAAAACGATAGCGCCTTGCTGAACCTGTGCGAGTGTGGCGTCGCCGTCGCCAACGCCCTGCCCATGCTCAAAGAGATTACCGATTTTGTCACGAAGGGCGATCGCGGTGCTGGGGTAATTGAATTGATTGACCATCTGGTGGCTTCGGATTTATCCGCACTTCAACCTTAGCGGCAATGACACAACATTCTGCTAGATAGCTCAGAAGCGGTCAACGTTTGTCTACCTGTCGTAGTCGATGGAGTCATTCCGCCTACCTTCTAGCTGCGGGGGCAGAAACTCAGAACGCCGTCTGTGGGATAAGGTTGGCGGAGGGGGCTGGATGGGGTGAATCACTTGTACTGTCCGGGGAGGACGCTGCTGTTGCGACAGCAACGCAAAGGCTGCTGCCAGCACAACCCCACTAATGACAGTGAGAACCATGCCTCCTACTGCCCAGAGGATGCCTGTCAGCATGGGATTTAGGGGCTGTTGCTCTTGAACAGGAGGCAAGGCTTGGGTTGGGTTGACCGGCGGAGGATAGACATTTGCTTTTGCCTGCGTAGTCAGAGCCTCAATCACCATTTGCTGATTCCGCAGCTGGGCTTTCACCTGCTCGGTTTCACTTTGTTGCTGTTCGAGCCGATCTTTTAGCCTTTGAGTTTCGCTCTGCTGCTGTAAGCAATAGGGAGTCGTATCCGGCGAGACACCAGCCGCAGTCGGAGGCGGAGGCGGCAGCTGCTGCATCGTGCCGTAGGGCTGTCCTGGCTGCGGTGGCGAGGGCAGGTAAGTCGGCAGGTTGGCTTGACTGGGATTCCCGCCAGTTCTAAGCAAGACGAAAGCTGCAATTCCGGCGAAGGCAGCCCCGGCCAGAAATGCTGTACTCTTTTCACTCATCGCTCTTGCTTTTCAACGGTAACTGAACCACAAATAGTCGCAACTGATGCACTCCGAGAATCATAACTTAACACCCTACTCAAATCGGGTTAACTTAGCAACTAAATTAGCAACTGAAGTAGATGGGATAGGGAGGCGTTTGTTACGACCTCGTATATGCTCTTACATTCAAAACCACATCATGTCAGTTGTCCAGCTAAAAAAAAATTGTAGAGATTTAAGAAGCGACGAATTGACATCCGTACTTTATAGCGGTTCTCACTCTGGCGTGCAATACACTTGGAACTTCGCCCTCAACCCCTCGCTATTCACCCAGCGGGGATATTGAACCCCTTTCTGCGGACGGGATAGAGTTAAACCGTAGTGCATCCAAACCAGAATCGCTAGATTTGCCACACCGCAGGGGTGAGATGCCTTCGTGTTTCTCTTGGGGTTGGGAAAGGCGTCGGGGAAAGTTAACTATAAGCAAAATTAATCGGTAGCTCTATAATAAAGCCGGTTTGACCCGATCCACTCTCAACCCAGATTTCGCCTCCTAAATGCTCTGTCAGTTTCTTCACAAGTGCCAGTCCCAAGCCAGTTCCGCCTTGCTTCCAGGGGTCAGCATTGGGAACTCGGTAAAATTTATCAAAAATACGGGTTAGTTCGCTCTGAGGAATTTCAGCTCCAGAATTTTTGACACTCAATTGAAGGGTTCCCGATTTCGCTTCGGCGGTAAGGACAATTTTTTCTCCTGGGGGAGTGTATTTACAAGCATTGTTGAGCAACTCTGCGAGGATGCGTTCCAGACTAGATGAATCAGAGACTAAGCGAGGTAATTGAGAGGGGATGTCAACCTGCAAGATTTGTTGGCGGTTTTGGGCACGCTCTTGAAAAGGTTTTACAATTTGGGGCAACCAGAGATGAAGTTCGATGACGTCTAAATCCAAGGGTCGCGTCCCGGCCTCTAGGCGTTGTAAATCAAGCAAATCGTTGATTAAATCGGTTTCCCGTTTGCATTCCTTCTGCAATATCTGCAAGTAGAGACTGACTTTGCTGACCTCTGTAGGGGGTTTTGCTATTTTGGCATCCAAGACACCCTCGCGCTTGAGGGTGATTTCCAACATCTGAGCCGCCATTTTCATGTTGGATACGGGCGAACGTAATTCGTGAGAAACGGTGCTGAGGAATTCATCTTTGAGCCGATTGAGTTTTTCTAGTTCCTCTACTTGTGCCAGGGATGCTTGATAAAATCGGGCTTGACGGATTGCGATCGCGCATTGATTCGCCACTTGTTGCACCAGCCGGATCTCTAGTTTTTTGAAGGTATAGTCTGGGCGATGGAATAACCACAAATCCCCCAGCACTCCTTGATCGTCCAATATCGGGCAAGCCAACATCGCCACCTTACTCCGGACAAAGTCGGGACTGATTGAACAAGATTGGAAACATTTACCTTGTCGTAGAGGAGCGTAAATTTCCGGGAAGTCTGCCATTTGCATCACCTGACCCTGCGAGGAAGGCATTGAGGTGGCGTACTCGTAGCAAATTGTGGCAGTTTCTTGCTCCAGGTTGTAGAGCGAAGCATGACAGCTGCCCATATTAAATGAAAGCGCTAACTCTCGAACGGCTACCTGTAAAATCTGGCTTTCGTCGAGACTATCGCGGACTTTGTCGGTGATGCGTTTTAGCACGGCTTCAAAGCCAAGCGCTTTTTGCAGTTGGGTTGTGCGTTGTTGCACTTGGCGTTCTAAATTGGCGTTCAGCTGCTGCACCTGCTTAAACAGGGTGGATTGCCCAATCGCGATCGCTAGTTGAGCCGCGAAGGCACAAACCAGGTCTACCTCTGAGTCTTGCCAGTAGCGAGGACGACCTTCCATCGATAGTGTTAAGATTCCCCAGAGGTTTCCTTGAAAGTGTATCGGTACCAACAACCAAGCACCCGGATAAGCCTCTGCTAGAGGCTTATTCCCCTCATCCTCGATAGTCTGAGTATCGTGAATGGAAACCACTTGTAACTGCTTGAGTTGCCTTCCCAACAAATTGTCTACATCTGGAAATTCCATACCCAGCCTGCTCGACAAACTGGAACCTTGATAGTAAAGTGCCACATTCAGCCAAACCTGCCGCTGCGGAAGATATTGCAGGATGGAAACGTGGTCGATGTGCAAAAGCTGACCAATTTCCGTTGTGGCTGTGGCAAAAATTACTTCTAATTCTAGAGAGCTACGAATTTCAGAAATAGACCGATTCAGTGCTTGCTCGCGCTGAGCTTGCTGTTGCATTTGGTTGTAGAGTTCGGCTTGCTGAATTGCGATCGCTACCTGGGTTGCCAGTGAACAAAGCAAATCAATTTCCAACTGTTGCCACTGTCGGGGTTGCGAACAATCATGAGCAATTAGCAGTCCCCACAATTCCTCTCCTTGGAGAATCGGGACGATCAAGCTGGCTCTAACTTGAAGCCGATGTAGTAAATCGATGTGACACTGACTCAACTCGGCTGTATAAATATCTTCTATAGTTTTAGTGCGACCCTGTTGGTACTGGACATAGACTTGTTCAAAGCAAGGATCGTGGATTGTTGTTCCCAGGATCGGAGTCCAACCGTTGGCGACAGACTCCACTACCACGACTCCACTCCAGTCCGGCTGAAAGCGGAAAACGATCACTCGATCGGAGGCGAGAAATTGCCGGACTTCAGACACCGTCGTGTTGAGAATCTCGTCTAAATTTAAAGACTGACGGATGCGTTCTAGCATCGCCCTCAGCAGTCGTTCCCGCTCGGTTTGCTGTCTCAGTGACTCTTCAGCGGCTTTGCGATCGCTAATATCGCGCACAATGACTAAAACTTCATCTTCCCCACTGACAACAAGCCGCGCCTCGTAATCGTGCAAATTGCCATTTTTGGGAAGCTGATACTCGAAGATTTGGATTTCGTTCGTAGAAAGTGCTTGCTCCACATGGTATTTGGCTTTCTCAGCGACTTCTGTGGGCAAAACCTCGTCTAACTTTTTACCTAAGAATTCCTGAGCAGGTAAGAACGTATCAAAGTCTCTAGCTGCTTTGACGTCCAAATAAGTGCTATCTTTGCTAATTCGGAAGATCAAATCCGGGATGGCACTTATAAGAGCGCGATTTTTTGCTTCGCTTTTGCTTAGTGCCTCTTCTGCCTGTTTGCGCTCGGTAATGTCAGTCTGAATCCCCACAAAACCGATTAGATTCCCTTGTGGACTCCCGATTGGGGAAAGATAGAGTTCGTTCCAGAAAAGGGTGCCATCTTTGCGATAGTTGCGTAAGGTGACATGGCATTCTCTCGCTTCCCTAATCGCCATTCGTAGCTCATCAAGTGCTGGCTGAGCAGTGTCAGCGCCCTGCAAGAAGCGGCAGTTGTACCCTATGATTTCCTCAGCAGAGTAGCCTGTTAAACGCTCAAAACTTGGATTGATATAAATAATTGGATTATCTGGTTGATTGGAGTCGGTAAGGACAATGCCATTGCAGCAATCACGGAGAACCTGCTCCAGTAAATGTAGACGTTCCTGTGCTTGTTTGCGCTCAGTTATGTCATCGCAAACCAGAAGGACAACTCTATCCGTATTCGTTCTTCGTACAATGCTAGCGGTAACATTTACCCAAAAAATGCTGCCGTCTTTGCAACAGGCACGCAATTCCCAACTAGTAACCAAAGCGTTTAACTCGATCCCTGAACTCAACTCAAATGCTTCTTGAATTGCTTGTTGCAAAAACTGAGCAAACTCAGCTTTTAACTTTTCTCGCTCGTCAGGAGCAAAAGTGCTGAAAATTGTTTTTCCAACCAACTCTTGGACGCTATAACCAAGACGAGCCGCTCCAAACTGATTAACCCCAACAACGACTCCTTCTGAATCCAAAGTAAAGTGAATACAGGGAGTCTTGTTGTACAGTGTTCGGTATGCTTCTAGTTCAGCTCTCGTGTTCCGCAGTTCTTCCTCAAGTTGGGGACGTTCTACATCTGCACCCGCAATAGTTTGTTGTAACTCTCCAGAAGCACCTTCACCTTGTAAATAGTCATGCCCAATTGGCTGGTGATTTGCGTCCATTTTGTAATCTCTTACCCCTTTTTTTTCATAGAGATAGAGGGACTAAATTTTTATCTTTGTTTATCAAAAAACTAATTTAATGGACTAAATAGCAAGTTGTTTGATGGGTTTGAATGCCTCAGTTATGGCTATGTAATGTTAAATGCTATACCAACTCAATCGTTCGCTTTCTAAAAAGGCTATGTCTATCATAGATATTTGAGCCAGCAATTATAATAACTCATTGCAGCTCGATAAAAAACATTACCTCCTGAGAAAACCTAAGTAATGGCTCTTTTACGTTAGAATTTCCTAACTGATTTTAAAATTGGTTTTTGTTTATACTAAACAATATTTACTTTTAATCTCATAAAGAAATATATATTTATGTTTAATTTATTATAGTTGTAGAGCGGTCCTAAAAGTAGCGAACCACGCTTTTCTCTACACTTTAACCATTATTTGCGAGAGAAGTGCTAGAAAATAGTCATTAACAATAGACTAGGAACTGGAAATCAACCAAACTCTGCTAACCGTGAATGACTAATATGAGCGCACAAACAGAAGAACCAATTACCTACGAAGGCGGCTGTCACTGTGGCGCAGTCCGCTTTCGGGTAATCGTTGACGAACATAAGGCAGATGACTGCAACTGTTCCATCTGTAGGAAGAAGGGATTTTTACATCTAATTGTGCCGTCCGAACGTTTTACCTTGCTAAGCGGTGCAGACTTATTGACAACCTACACCTTCAACACGGGTGTTGCTAAGCACACCTTCTGCCGTATTTGTGGGATTCACCCTTTTTATCGTCCCCGTTCCCATCCCGAATCTATTGATGTCAACGTGCGTTGTCTGGATGAGGATGTGGTGTCTCGCTTTCGCATTGTGCCTTTTGATGGGGTTAATTGGGAACAAAACGTACACCTAATTCGCTCTGAAGCATCGGACACGGATTAATAAATCCTCTCACCCAGCTTATCTATCATTGTAGGTTGGTTTGAGGTCATGTAGACGGAGTCTTCAAGAGAGAGTGACCCAACAAAAACTAAGGGAGGTGTTGGGTTTCGTCTTTGTGCGAAACCCAACCGGAAAGTCTGAAGTGAGTGCGAATCAATTTAAGTAGCTGGAACCTGCGAAAATTAACATTTTGCCCGATTGACTACCATTTATCGCAGTCCTCTCCAAACTATTGGGGAGAAAGCCAGCTTGGCGCTGAAATCAAGAGAATTGAGGAGCGTGAATCTTATCTGCCTGCATGAGGACAAAATAGGTAGGATTATTTTTATAAAATACGCTTATAGCTCCAAGGAAATTATTTTTAATTGTTAATTTTGTTTCAATATTGGCTGAATTATTAAATTGAAACTGTAAAAAGCTTAGCCGTCAACAAAGCCAGAAGAGAGTATAGATTAACGTCTAATAAAAAATCCGAATTCAGGAGCAGACAAAAATTCTCATTATTCCTAGCAATGCGACCGATTTTAGCTTAAAAATCCTTCTTTTAGAGGAAAAACTAGAAGCAATGAGTCTATTTTTCTACTGTCTACTACCAACTTTGCCGTCTCTCCCCTCGCACGCTCAATTGCTAAAGAATCTGCCAACACCGAAACTAGCGATGAATGTACCTCAAGCGAAAGAACACGCAAAATAACCACTTAAGAAAGTTACCACCAAGACTTAAGTATGGTAAAGAAGGACTAGAGTGACAAAAGACTAAAGGAAAATAACCGAGCGATCGAAACGGCAGAGCGATACTCACAGTCAGTTACGAACACTAGAATGCAAATAGGGACAGGAGGCATTTATTTCTAAAAGCCATGCAGGCTTGAAGTGGCAAAAGCAGGCTGTTATCGGACAGCAGGGCTAGGGTAACGCAAGCAAATTTGTACGCTGTAAGTATTCCCATACGTCGTAGCGATCGCTTGTTAAGATCGGTAAGTTTTAACCATTCCAACCTTTTAATTAAGCTTTTTACTTTCTAACCTGACAACGTTCCTGTGATAGATCGGCTTTCAAAGGGGAATTTCCATACAGTGCGATCGCACCTAAGACGCACTGCTGCCTTAATCTTGGGACAACCAGCACTTGTGGTCAGTGTGGTGGTCTCCCTCTTAGTGCTGGGAGTCCGGCAACAAGGTCTGCTGGAGCCGCTGGAACTGAGTGCTTATGACCAGATGATGCGGTTACGACCAGCCGAAGATTTAGATCCCCGCATCCTTGTAGTTGCTGTCACTGAAGCAGACATCCAAACCTACAAGCAATACCCCCTGTCTGACGAACGAATGCATCAGATGCTGGCAAAACTGCTGGCAAACGAGCCGCGTACTGTCGGGCTAGATATTTATCGCGATTTGCCCGTAGAACCGGGTCATGCGGCATTCTCCAAGCTGATGAGTAGCGATCGCCGCATCGTTCCGGTGTGTGCCGTCAAAGACTCGGAAAGCCCCGGCATTCCACCACCACCCAATATTGCTGATGACCAGGCTGGCTTTGCCGATATCGGAAAGGCTGATTCTGATGGCGTTATCCGCCGGGGTTTGTTATTTGTCTCTCCATCCGTTTACAAACCTTGCCCTAACCCGAACTCCTTTAGCTTCCAACTGGTACAACGTTACTTACAAAAAGAAGGAATCGTTGCTTCAGACACCCCACCTCTCCGTTGGAACAACACTGTCTTCAAACCTCTAGAGGCTAACGATGGAGGATATCAAGGCATGGATGCGCAGGGGTACCAAATCCTCATCAATTACCGCTCTGCCAACCGTCCTTTTAACCAGGTAACGATGAGTCAAGTCCTCAACGGTCAGTTTGACCCTAGCTGGGTAAAAGACCGCATCGTTCTCATCGGGGTTACTGCTTCCAGCATTAAGGATGCCTTCTATACTCCCTACAGCGGCTCACAGAAGGGAAATCGGAAAATGCCTGGAGTTGTCACTCATGCCCATCTGGTAAGCCAGATGCTCAGTGCTGTCCTGGATGGGCGTCGTTTATTTTGGTTCTGGTCGGATTGGGGAGAAGCTTTGTGGGTATTGGGTTGGTCTGTAACTGGCGGGTTGATGGCTTTGCGGTTGCGGCATCCAGGGCACTTGTTACTGGGACAGGGAGCCGCGCTGGGTGTCCTGTTTGGGACGTGTTGGGTGCTGTTTACCCAGGCGGGATGGGTGCCAGTGGTTCCCTCTGCGATCGCGTTGGTGGGAACGGCTGCTGGTGTCGTGGCTTATAGCGCTCACCAAGCCGAACAAAATCAGAAAAAAATCGCGCTTCTGGTTCAGGAACAGCAATTCAACCTGGCACAGATGCAAGCACTTCTCCAACAGAAGAATCAGGAACCACAGACTGAGGAAGAAGCAGAGGTAGCAACTGCGATCGCGCCAGCTCCCCTATCAGTTCTGCCTAATCGCGATGATTATGATGATGATGATGAGACTCAGCCGTGGCAGCCTAGCTTAGATGTAATTACAGAACCTGAGCGACTGGAGCGCCAGCGATTATTAGATTCCTCTCCCGTAAAGTACGGCGACTCCCTGCGACCGTCTCTATTGATGGGACGCTACAAGATTCTTCGACCTCTGGCTTCGGGCGGGTTTGGTCATACGTATTTAGCCGAAGATACCATGCGACCTGGTAAGCCCCAGTGTGCGGTTAAGCATTTAATGCCTGCGCTTCGGGATGAAAAATTCTTGAAATTGGCAAAACGGCTATTTTTTACAGAAGCCGCCATTCTGGAGAGCTTGGGGCACCATTCTCAGATTCCGCAGTTACTCGCCTATTTTGAAGAAAACGAAGAATTCTATTTAATTGAAGAATTTATTAAAGGTCATCCGCTCACCGATGAACTATTGATAGATAAGCGCCTACCGGAAGCGCAAGTGGTGGAAATCCTGTGCGGGGTTTTGGAAATTCTGGTATTTATCCATGAAAACCAAGTCATCCACCGGGATATTAAGCCGAGTAATATTATTCGCCGGGAAAAAGACGGTCGCTTAGTTTTAATTGACTTTGGTGCCGTGAAACAGATTCAGCCCCAAGAAGAAAGCGAACAGGAAAACCGCACCATTGCTATCGGCACCCGTGGTTATACTCCGGCTGAGCAATACGACGGACACCCTAGGTTCAGCAGTGATATCTACGCCTTGGGCATGATTGGGGTGGAAGCTGTGACGGGGATACCTCCCAGCAAGCTGGAAACTGACCGGAACACCGGCAACATTAATTGGCGCGAATTTGCCTCAGTGCGAGACGAATTTGCCGAGATTTTGGATAAGATGGTGCACTTCCACTTTGTGACTCGTTACCAGTCAGCTACAGAGGTGCTACAGGAGTTGAAACGGCTTCCTAGCGCTCCCGCGTAAACATCATCCGGTAGTCAGGCGGTAGTCAGGATGTGGGTGCTACAGGTGAGGGGGATTGACATCGTTTGGAAAATGTTTTAGATGAAGATTTGCCTAAAAAATGCGATCGCTTCAGAAAAATTGAACCCATGCCGTTTGGCAAAATTCTGAATTCACTCATCTTCAATGGATTCGGAATTTTCGGTTCGGATGAAGCGAAAAGTGGCACAATGAAAGGCGGTGAATAATAAGATGGGTAACAATTCTGTGAGTCCGACAGCCTCAGCGTCCCCTACGGCACGCCGTGTCGTTTTTCCTTTCACTGCTATCGTGGGTCAGGAAGAGATGAAACTGGCCTTGCTGCTGAATGTGATTGACCCCTACATTGGCGGCGTGATGATTATGGGCGATCGCGGAACGGGCAAATCCACCACGATCCGGGCTTTGGCTGACCTGTTGCCAGAAATCGAAGTCGTTGCCGATGACCCGTTTAATAGTCATCCCAGGGATCCCGATTTGATGAGCGACAGCGTGCGCGATCGCTTGGCGAAACAGGAAGAAATTCCCGTCGCCCACAAAAAAGTGACGATGGTTGACCTGCCGCTCGGTGCGACAGAAGACCGCGTCTGCGGCACTATCGACATTGAAAAAGCTTTATCCCAAGGAGTCAGAGCCTTTGAACCCGGACTCCTCGCGAAAGCCAACCGGGGCATTCTCTATGTAGATGAAGTCAACCTACTTGACGACCACCTAGTCGATGTGCTGCTCGACTCAGCGGCAAGCGGCTGGAACACCGTCGAACGGGAAGGAATTTCCATCCGTCACCCGGCGAGATTTGTGCTAGTCGGTTCCGGCAACCCGGAAGAAGGCGAACTGCGACCTCAACTGCTTGACCGCTTTGGAATGCACGCAGAAATTCGCACGGTGAAGGAACCGGCGCTGCGAGTGGAAATTGTAGAGCAACGGGCCGAGTTTGACCAAAATCCCCCGAAGTTTCTGGAAAAATATCTTCCGCAGCAACAAGCATTGCAACAAAAGCTCGTCAGCGCTCAAGAACGCCTGTCCTCGGTGACGATGGACTATGACTTGCGGGTGAAAATCTCCGAAGTTTGTTCGGAGTTGGATGTAGACGGCTTACGGGGCGATATGGTTACGAACCGAGCCGCTCGCGCGATCGCTGCCCTAGAAGGACGCACTGAAGTCACCGTAGACGATATCCACCGCGTCATCACCCTGTGTCTGCGTCACCGGCTCCGCAAAGACCCCTTGGAGTCCATTGATTCCGGCTACAAGGTGGAAAAAGTGTTTGGTCGCGTCTTTGGACTGGAAACGTCCTCAGCAGAAACCAACACAGCTACAGCGAATGGAGTTCGTCAGGGTGTTCGGTAATCAGGACTGAGAGTGTGTTGAGTGTTGAGTGATTAGAGAGTTTTTCGATTCAACGCCCATAAATTAAAATTAAAAGTTTTAATTTATGAGCGTTGAATTTTGAGTTATAAAAGAGTTCTTTAATTCAAAACTCAAAACTCAAAACTTTTTACCAATCCCCAATCTTTCTATGGCAGAGCCACTCATCGAACTAAAGGGAATTTCTAAATCCTTTGGCAACAATGTCATCTTAGATGGGGTCGATCTGACAATTTATCGGGACGATGCGCTGGCAATTATTGGCCCCTCCGGGACTGGTAAATCGACGATTTTGCGGATTATTGCGGGACTTCTGGCTCCTGATTCTGGTGAAGTTTATATCCTGGGAAAGCGACGTCGCGGCTTAATCGAAGATGCCGAAGATCCCCTTGGAATTGGGATGGTGTTCCAACAAGCGGCTTTATTCGATTCGCTGACGGTGGAAGAGAATGTCGGCTTTCTGCTGTTTCAGCGTTCTAAACTGTCACGTCGGCGGATACGAGAATTGGTGGAGGAAAAGCTAGAGATGGTTGGGTTGCCAGGGGTTAGCGATCGCTACCCCTCGCAATTATCGGGTGGAATGAGAAAGCGGGTGAGCTTTGCCCGTGCGATTATGTCCAATCCAGACCATCCCCAAGACAACCCTGAAGTTTTACTCTATGATGAGCCTACTGCTGGTCTTGACCCTATTGCTTCGACAGTGATTGAGGATTTAGTTCGTCAGTTGCAGCAAATACCAGACAGTTGTAGCAGTTATGTTATGGTGACGCACCAGGAAAGCACCATTCGCCGAACTGCTGACCGAGTGGTATTTCTCTATCAGGGACAGGTACAGTGGGAAGGTGCCGTCAGCGAGATTGATACCACTCAAAATCCTATCGTTCAACAATTTTTTAGTGGAAGTGTAACCGGCCCAATTCACGTCATCGGCTAAAATCAATTAAAAATTAAAAATTAAAAAAGGCAGAATTTTTGATGTAAGCATTTTTAATTCTTAATTGTTAATGGTATGAGGAGAACAGATGCGATCGCGAACGGTTCGAGAAGGCTCCGTCGGTTTGTTAATCCTGCTGTCCCTTTTCTTGTTTGGGGGTCTGATTTTGTGGATACGCGGGATGAACCCCGGTAGCCGTAGCTACACAGTCGTGGCAGAATTTGTCAATGCTGGCGGGATGCAAGCTGGCGCACCCGTCCGCTATCGCGGCGTCAATGTTGGGAAAATTACTGCCATCAACCCAGGCTCGAATGGCGTCGATGTTGTGATGGAAATTGCACCGGCTGACTTACTGATTCCGCGTGATGTCGTCGTTGAAGCCAATCAATCCGGTCTGCTCAGCGAAACTTCGATTGACATTACTCCCCTGAAGCCCTTCCAGCCAGACGCGAAGGTAGCGAATCCGCTCGATCCGCAATGCCAGTCTAGCCTGATTGTTTGTGACGAGGATCGTCTGCAAGGTCAAATTGGGGTCAGTTTTGATGAACTGCTTCGCAGCACCACCCGCATCGCCAATCTCTACAGCGACCCCGCATTCTTTGCCAACCTCAACTCAGTTGCTAAAAATACCAGCGTCGCCGCCGTTGGGGTATCTCAACTTACCCGCGAACTCACGGGTTTGAGTCGCTCAGTGCAACAAGAAATTAAAAACTTCTCAGTCGCAGCCAATTCAGTGACGAGTGCTGCCAATCAAACCAGCAATCAAGTTGCTTTGGCAGCCAATCAGATTTCTAGGACCGCGAATCAATATAGCGGGACTGCCACCCAGGTAAATCGGCTCGTCGATAATATGAATAGTCTGGTCGTAGGCAACCGCTCGACTCTCGTCAGTACCTTGAACAACTTTAGCCAAGCCAGCGAACAGCTGCGCCTGAGTGCAAGTAACCTAACAGGGCAAGTCAACCAGTTTGGAGGTGGACAACTACGGCGTAACTTAGAACTCGTGTCTGCAAATGCGGCGCAGGCGTCCATCAATGCAGCGCAAGCATCTGCTAACTTTCGCGATCTTTCCACCGCTCTTAACAGTCCAACGAATTTGGTTGTATTGCAACAAACTTTAGACTCAGCGCGGATGACGTTTGAAAATGCTCAGAAAATTACATCTGACCTGGATGATTTGACAGGAGATGAAGCTTTCCGTAACAATTTGCGAAATTTGGTGAATGGACTCAGCAATTTGGTGTCTTCGACAGAAGACCTACAGCAGCAAGTTCAAGTGGCTGAGGTTCTAGAACCCGGATTGCCAGCAGTCAATCCGGGAACCGGGATCGGAACGCAGCAGAATAATTCTTTGCTCCCTCTTGCATCGCCTTCTTTGACACCCATCGCCCAAAAGAAGCAGTTAAAGTCTGTACAGCGCGAACCAATCGGAAAGGCGTTACCTTCCGCTTACTGGGAGGAAGAATCTATTCAGCCACTAGCTGACTCTGAAGATAAGAATTAGCAAGCCTCAGTTCCATGCTCTTTGCTAGAAGAAGAGAAGCTTTCAATGATTCCCCCGTCCTTACAAGGCAATGCATCACCTACACCTGTTGGAATTATGTAGGGGTGAAGCATTCGCGCAAAAACATTTGGGTTTTAAAGATACTGTATCCAAACGAGATTTGCTCTAGCACGCTAATTCCAATCTTCTTCATCTTGCCGCTTGCTGCGACTTTTATAGACAATACTTGTGGCATGAATCTGACGAGTTTTTTCAAAGAGTGCATCTTCTGTCAAGTTCCACTGGCGGAGAATCATATCCAGGTCTTGTTGAATCTCCCTTGCCCCTGGAAAGCCACGATAACGAATGCGTAGACGGGCGAGTTCCGCCAGATTGAAATCATTCATCTCCCCGGTTAAGAGGCTGTTAACGAGTTGGCGATCGCGTCCTTGGAGGGGATGCTGTTGATCTTTGTTTCCTGTCTCTGCCATATAATCTCTAATTTTTAATTTTTAACTGTTTGAATTTCTACTTCGTCTCCCACCTGTAAAATATTACCGGCTTCCGATTCAGGGATGCGCGTGTTCACCGAGAGTCGATAAAAGTGATTGAACCGGGATGAATCTACCCAACTTGGCAAAGTTTCTTTCCGCGCTTGCACAAATAATTTTTGAAAATTAGGGTAAACCTCGCCTATTAGAGAGTCTCGTGTCGGCACCACACAACGCTGACAGGGATTGACTCCATTTATCTGCACATCTCGCACTAGAAACGGCACCACATCCCCTTCCGCAGCAAACAGCCGATCTTCCCAAAATGCCGGGACACCCTCAATTTCCAGATTTGCTCTCAGGCGTCGCCGCATTTCATCCGCTGTCAGGGGAGGAAACCAGGAGGCAACTGTTTCCAGCGTGGCGGTACTGATGACTGTTGGACCGGAGGCATTAGTATCATCTGGAAAGCCCGATACTATGTTCTGGCAGAGTTTTACAGGAAAGTTGAAATAGTTGCTTAACCAAGCTTCTAATTCAGTCCGTTCCCGATCGATGTGAAAAATGTGGGTTTGTTCTCTTCCTTGGACTTCTAAGCAGACACGAGTAATCTTCTCAGTATCCGTATCAATGTCAAAGGAAGTCCGCAGTAAGTGAACTTTAGGATTGCGCTTGGCATTCACGAATCGACCTTGAGCATCACAGATAGCAAACTCTCGGTCATACTGTAATGCACCACTTTTCAGGATGGTTGCTTTGGTAACGGAAACACCATCTAGAGATTTGATTGGATAAACCAGAATGCGGGCAAGGTAAGACACACTAATCAATTAGAAATTAAAAATGCTTGCATTAAAAATGGACAACTCTTTTTCAATAGAATTTTTGCTTTCCTTAGATATTCCAAAAACTTACTCTATCTTTCGGGGAACGGGAAGCCGCTTCGCTATCTGAGTTCATCTGTTTCTTAAAAATTAAAAGTTCGGTATTTTTGCAAGAAGCCTATTGTTGATTCTTAATCTTTCTTGAAATGAGCCAAT
The DNA here is from genome assembly GCF_039961975.1 of Trichocoleus sp. DQ-A3. NCBI lineage: Bacteria > Bacillati > Cyanobacteriota > Cyanophyceae > Leptolyngbyales > Trichocoleusaceae > Trichocoleus > Trichocoleus sp. DQ-A3. The sequence continues at coordinate 48,020 of NZ_JAMPKC010000013.1, forward strand.
ACTCTAATCAAGCACCCGCTACATACAAAAACGGTAGAGAAACTATCGCTTCTCTACCGCATAACACTAAAAATTAAAAATGAATCGTGGACAAATTCATTTTTAATTTTTAATCTTTAACTTTCAGCCGCTTGGGGAAGCAATTCTCGCTTCTGACCTTGCAGCACTTTCACTTCCTTGGTGGTTTCATCGACATCCACAATTGCCGTGTCTCCATCTGAGACGCGACCGCTGAGGATTTCTTCAGCCAAGCTATCCTCTAACAGGCGCATGATAGCGCGACGCAGCGGACGGGCACCATAGCTGGGGTTGTATCCTTCTTCCACCAGACGATCCTTGAAGCGTTCCGTGACTTCTAAGATAATTCCCTGTTCGCTCAATCGTCCAATCACTTCTTTGAGCATGATGTCGGCGATTTCCTTCACCTCGTCCTTTGTCAATTGGCGGAAGACGATGATCTCGTCGAGACGGTTCAAGAACTCTGGGCGGAAGTATTGCTTCAGTTCTTCGTTCACCAAGGAACGAATGCGGGTGTATTGTGCCTCTGCTTCGTTCTCTTGGGTATCAAAGAAGCCAAGCCCTGTGCCACCTTTCTCAATCACTTTAGAACCGATGTTGGAGGTAAGAATCAACAGCGTGTTCTTGAAGTCTACCGTGCGTCCCTTGGCATCGGTCAGGCGACCGTCTTCCAAGATTTGCAGCAGCATATTGAATACATCCGGGTGGGCTTTTTCGATTTCGTCGAATAGCACCACGGTGTAAGGACGACGACGTACTGCTTCGGTGAGCTGACCGCCTTCGTTGTAACCGACATAGCCTGGAGGTGAACCAATCAGTTTGGAAACCGTGTGGCGCTCCATGTATTCGGACATATCCAAGCGAATCATCGCTTCTTCCGAACCGAAGAAGTATGTAGCCAAAGACTTTGCGAGTTCCGTCTTACCTACACCCGTTGGCCCTGAGAATACAAAGCTGGCAATCGGTCGGTTGGGGTTCTTTAACCCGACCCGTGCCCGACGAATGGCTCTGGAAACTGCTTTGACGGCTTCTTCTTGACCGATCAGCCGATTGTGCAGCGTGTCTTCCATGTGCAGCAGCTTCTCGGATTCGGATTCGGTGAGCTTGTTCACCGGCACTCCAGTCCAAGAGGCGACAATGTGGGCAATGTCTTCCTCGGTAACGACGGGGGAAACATCATCGCGTTTGTCGGATTCGGTCTTTTTGCTTTGAGCGATCGCGCGAATTTCGGCTTTGATTTCCATTTCGCGATCGCGCAATTCTCCGGCCCGGTCGAAGTCTTGACTCCGGACTGCGTCATCCTTATCCTTGAGAACCTGACGCAGTTCTTTATCCAATTCTTTCGCTGCGGGGGGCAACTGAGAGTTGAGCAGGCGCACGCGGCTTCCGGCTTCATCAATCAGGTCAATTGCTTTATCCGGCAAGTAGCGATCGGAAATATAACGATCTGAAAGCTTGGCAGCAGCTTCCACGGCTGTATCGGAGATTTTTAGTTTGTGGTGTTGCTCGTAGCGTTCGCGCAATCCATATAAAATCTCAATAGTTTCGGCAACTGTCGGCTCACCTACCATCACCGGCTGGAATCTACGCTCAAGGGCGGCATCCCGTTCGATGTGCTTGCGGTACTCATCTAGCGTGGTTGCGCCGATGCACTGCAATTCCCCTCTCGCCAAGGCAGGTTTCAGGATGTTTGCCGCGTCGATGGCACCTTCTGCGGCACCTGCACCAATCAGGGTGTGAACTTCGTCGATTACTAGGATGACATTCCCCGCTGAGCGGATTTCATCCATAATTTTTTTCAAGCGCTCTTCAAATTCACCCCGGTATTTGGTGCCCGCTACCAGCAAGCCAATATCCAGTGTGACTACGCGCTTCTCTTCTAGGATGTCGGGTACATCGTTGTTTGCGATGCGACTCGCCAACCCTTCAGCGATCGCGGTCTTACCAACTCCGGGTTCCCCAATCAGCACTGGGTTGTTCTTCGTGCGGCGTCCCAGGATTTGGATTACCCGTTCGATTTCTTTCGCCCGACCGACTACTGGATCGAGTTTGCCTTCCGCTGCCATCTGGGTCAGGTTAGAACCAAACTCATCTAATGTCGGTGTCTTGGTGCGCCCGCTACTTTGCCCCGCAGAGACTTCTGCCGTCTCTCCCAGCATTCTAATCACTTGTGTCCGCACTTTTGTGAGGTCAACCCCTAGGTTTTCCAACACTCTGGCGGCAACCCCTTCTCCTTCTCGGATCAGACCCAGTAGCAGGTGTTCCGTCCCTATATAGTTATGCCCTAGTTGGCGAGCTTCTTCTAGAGATAACTCCAGGACGCGCTTGGCTCTGGGGGTGAACGGAATTTCTACCGCCACAAAGCCAGAACCGCGACCGATAATTTTTTCCACCTCAATCCGAGCATCCTTGAGGTTGACGCCCATAGATTTCAGGACTTTGGCGGCGACGCCGGTTCCTTCTCCAATTAGACCCAGGAGGATCTGCTCCGTACCGACGAAGTTGTGTCCCAGGCGACGAGCTTCTTCCTGGGCCAGCATGATTACCTTAATGGCTTTTTCTGTGAAGCGTTCAAACATGGCGGATTTAGTTTCCCCTGCTGCGTGCCTGTAATGGTGATTCTAGCATAGGGTTTTTATCCGGCTGTCACATTGAAGATAGATGAAATCTATCCCGCAAGATTTTTCTAACTTTGTTAGTAGACCCCAGCGATTGCTACATCTCGCTACTATCTAAAGTTAGAAAATTGACGGGGCAAAAAAGTGAGTAAATTGACACATTGGCAAAAAACGCCAGTTGAACCACCATGTCCCCTACAACCTTATAACCGAACCTTATAACCGTCAACCTTCTATTCTTTCACTTCATCGGCTTCTAAGAACTGCCGATGAGAGTAACGGAAGCGATCGCGAATTGAGGAATGCCAGTCGCTTAAGGTTTGCGGAAATTCGGGTGCTTGAAGACCGCTTCGCCACAAAATCAAAGCATCTTCGCCAGTGTCTTTGTAATAACGCCGACGCCTACCAACTTCCTGAAACCCAAATTTCTCGTAGAGCGACTGGGCAGGTCGATTCGATGCTCTCACCTCTAGTGTTGCCCACTCCAACCGGCGCTTCCAGGCTTTTTTGAGCAGGGCATAAAGTAGTGCCTGCCCCAAACCCTGACCCCGATAGTTGGGATGCACTCCCAAAATTGTAATGTGTGCCTCCTCTAAGATTGCCCAGAGGCATCCGATGCCCACGAGCGATCGCTCTAGAGGCGGATCTCCTTCCGTACTCAATGCAGTCGGGGCGGAGTTTTCCCCCACGTACTGAGTGGATTGACCGATTACCTCTCGCTCCTTGCCACGAAATTCTTCTATAACTAGCAAGTCACTATTGGGACTTTCTAACTCTCGCTTGTAACCGTCTAGAGTCCAGAGTTGACCAAAACACAGTTGGTCTAGTTCTACTACCGCCAAGAGCTGCTCTGCTGTCAGAGGTTGAAGTTGCAAAAAAGTCACAGTTTTCAATTGTAGACTGAAAAACAAGACGCATTCACGCTTGTTAAGCATCCAAGGACAACTATTAGATCATGCTATCGACTCAACCAGTCGGGATTCAAAATTCTGGACGGCAATATTTACCGCCTACCCCTACAACCCGTACAGACGCAAATCAGCGCATCAGTGTAGATCGCTCACCCAATCAAGAACTTTTGCCCCTGACATCTGGGGTTAACAGCCGCGACTGCCTGGAGATTGGGGGTTGTGACGTCACGAAACTCGTGCAGCAATTTGGTTCACCTCTTTATATTTTGGACGAAGAAACGCTGCGGACAACTTGTCGTCAATATCGGGATGGTTTGAGCCGCTATTACGGCGGGGAATCGCAGGTGCTGTATGCTTCTAAAGCCTGGAGTTGCCTAGCCGTTTGCGCGATCGCTGCGAGTGAAGCCTTGGGGATCGATGTCGTCTCTGGCGGCGAACTCTACACGGCGCTGCAAGCTGGCGTCAGTCCCGACAAAATTTATTTTCACGGCAATAACAAATCCCGTGAAGAACTGACTCTAGCGGTTGAAACCGGCTGCACGATTGTAGTAGACAACTGGTTAGAGCTACGCACCCTCGCGGCTTTGGAATCGGGACAAGCGCCTAAGGAATCAGAGGTTAACCCCTCTAATCATCCAAAATCCAAAATCCGGATCATGCTGCGGTTCACCCCTGGCATTGAATGTCACACTCACGAATACATCCGCACCGGACACCTCGATAGCAAATTTGGCTTCGATCCTAACCAATTAGAGGAAGTCTTTGCTTTTATCAGCCAGCAGTCAACCTTGGATTGTATCGGGTTGCACGCCCACATCGGCTCCCAAATCTTTGAACGCCAACCCCATCACGATCTCGCGGGGGTTCTGGTGGAGTGGTTTAAAAAAGCAGCCACCAATGGATTGCCCGTCAAAGAGTTAAATGTCGGGGGTGGCTTAGGAATTCGTTACACCGAATCAGACGATCCTCCCAGTATTGACGAGTGGGTAAAAACTGTCAGCGATGCCATTACCGCAGCCTGCCAATCCCAACAAATCCCCTTACCTAAATTATTGTGCGAACCAGGGCGATCGCTCATTGGGACTGCCTGCGTCACCGCCTACACCGTAGGCTCATCAAAAGTCGTTCCCGACATCCGCACCTACCTATCCGTTGATGGCGGAATGTCTGACAATCCCCGTCCCATCACCTACCAATCCCTGTATCGAGCCGTTGTTGCCAACCGGATGTCGGCACCCTTGACAGAAACTGTCACCCTTGCCGGTAAACACTGCGAATCTGGAGACATTCTGATCAAAGAAGCATCGCTGCCGAAAACTGAGCCGGGAGATATTCTCGTCGTCATGGGCACAGGTGCCTACAATTACAGCATGGCTTCTAATTACAATCGCCTGTCTCGTCCGGCAGCGGTTTTAGTAGGTCGAGGAGAAGCTAATCTGATTTTGCAGAGGGAAACCTACCAGGATGTAATTCGGCAGGATCGTCTACCTGAGCGATTAGTAGTTAGTTAGATTGGGAATTTTTTGCACCAATGCGGTCAACTAAAATCCCTGCCGCTTAGTCTCTTCTCAATCAAAGGAGGGAGGCTTTTCTCCCCTTTCGTCAAGGAGAGGGTAGGGGAATACATATACATAGCTCTCATGCTCTTTGACATGAGGGCTATGTAGGGGCGCACAGCTCACGCAAACGCTCTTACCATGTGTGTTGAACGCAATGGAAAACCGCTATATAGTCGATTAATGGAAGATGTTAGTCATCGGAAAATCCTACGACTCACTACCTAATTCGCTACTACCCAAGGGGGCGCTTCAGCTAAAATCGAGCTTTAAGGGAAAAAGAAAGTAAAAAATAGAAGCAGTAATTAGCTATTAACTGTTTAGCTGGGACGTAACCACAGGTACACTAGATTTAGACTCTAAACAGTTAATTCAAGCCAATAGCTAACTGCTCTCCTTGCTTTTTACATTCTTGCCTTCTGCCTTTAAACTCGCCCGTATCCAGCAAACTTCAGCAAATCTGATAAGGTTCAATGAATTTGGGTCCCGGTCAAGACCCTCCCGGAACTTCGACCTTGTTGCTTCAAAGCATTGATATTGTTTTAGTTCTCATCCTCACGTATCTGGTGCTACTCTTTATCGGGGAGCGTCGCACATTGTGGATGGTACGGGGTTTGATTGTCTTAATGCTAGCCTCAGCCGTGAGTAATCGCCTGGGGCTGGTACTGTTGAGTTTTGTCCTGGAAAAGTTGGTAGTTGGCTCGGCTGTGGCGATGGCTGTCATTTTCCAGTCAGAATTTCGTCGGTTTCTGGAACAATTGGGCAGGGGAGAACTGATGCAGTTGCTGCAACCCTCCCGACGAGCGATTCCCAAAGCAGATAGTGTTATTGATGAAATTGTGGATGCGGTCAAGGAATTGTCCCAAAACCGCACGGGTGCTTTGATCGTACTGGAAACGACCGGGCCAATTGATGAGCGGGATTTTTCCGTTCAAGGCGTCAAATTAAATGCTGAGGTTTCTAAGGAAATCCTACAAACTATCTTTCAAACATCTACGCTCCTGCACGACGGCGCAATATTCATTAGTGGCTCCCGCATTGTTGCCGCTGGGGTGATTTTGCCCCTTTCTGAGCGCACGGCGTCGCGGCAGCTGGGGACGCGGCACCGGGCAGCAATGGGAATTACGGAGCGGGTCGAAAATTGCCTATGTATCGTTGTATCTGAAGAAACCGGCTCTATTTCTTTAGCGGAGAGGGGGGGACTGAATCGCCCCCTAACCAGCAGTAAACTGAAAGAACTCTTAGAGACGCGATTCTCCACGTCAAGCGAAGAGAGGGCCGTCGCCCCCGGTCTACGCAGTTTGGGACGTCAGATTAGCGATCGGGGAAAGGCACTGGTTTCGCGTTTGCTTCGTCTTCCACCACCGGGTTCTCGTGACAAGAAATGACTTCAAAATCAACTGTCTTACAAAATTTGCCTGCTGACCTCGATCGAGACCGCCTGCCCAAACATGTGGCAGTAATCATGGATGGAAATGGTCGATGGGCCAAACGCCAAGGGCTACCTCGAATTATGGGTCATCGGCGGGGGGTCTATGCGCTGAAGGATTTACTGCGCTGCTGTAAGGATTGGGGAATTCCAGCGCTGACTGCTTATGCGTTTTCTACGGAAAATTGGAAACGACCGCTGGAAGAGGTTGATTTTTTAATGACCTTGTTTGAGGGGGTGTTGCGGCAGGAACTCCGGGAAATGGTGCAGGAGAATGTGCGAATCAACTTTATGGGAAATTTAGCCGATTTACCGCGAAGTCTCCAGGTAGAAATTGAGCGGTCAATGGCTGAAACTCAGCACAATGCCAGCATTCAGTTTACTGTGGCAACTAATTATGGGGGACGCCAGGAAATTCTGCAAGCTTGTCGAGCGATCGCGACTCAGGTGCAGGAAGGGGTTTTACAGCCTAATGAAATTGATGAAGCTTTGTTTTCACGCCACCTCTATACTGCTAAAGTTGGCGATCCCGACCTGCTGATTCGCACCAGCGGGGAAATGCGCCTCTCGAACTTCCTGCTGTGGCAATTAGCTTATGCGGAACTCTATATCACAGAGACACTGTGGCCTGATTTTGACCGGGCGGAGTTTCACCGGGCTTTGTGTGCGTATCAACAGCGCGATCGCCGTTTCGGCAAAGTATAAGTAAATTTGTAGAGACGCGATAGCTCGCGTCTCTGTTTTGACTGATTTCTCGAATTGAAGATTCAAAACTCAAAACTCTTTCTAAGGGCCTGCAAAGACGGCGTCTTCTACATCTTGGCGAGTCAGAGAATATTTGAAGGAGCGCAGGATATCTCGTCCGCCTTCACCCGCTTCTAGATAGCGCACGGTTAGCTCCTCCACATCTAGAGACAGCTCTGCTTTCCAAAAAGGTCTAGCAATGTGCCAACAGTGCAGCTGAGTTCGGTCTTGTTGACATCCCATCTTTTTGAGCCACTGTTCAATATCAGGTAAGGGATGGTTATAGAGGGGTGTATCAGCAGTGGGAAGAGTCATAGGTCGTTTTAATTCGGTTAGGGGCGGATTGTCCCAAATTATCTGTCATCCGGCAAGTAGATTGAATTAACTCGCTTGTTTTGAGGGATGAGTGGGGCAAGGCGAGACCCAGATGCCACAGGTTTAAATAGATGATGAGGATGAACAGGAAGATGAGGAGTCGCCTGCTGCTCGACTGGTTGCAGGGTTTGTAACCCGGAAACCTGGAAGGCGGCTTCTCCTCGCGTTAAGCCAATGGCGATCGCTAACAATAGGCAACCCACAAAGGTTAAACCCATAATGAATAGGACAAAAATCTCTCCTGGAGAGAGGGGGCGATCGGTTGGATCTAAATAGGCTGAGGAAGAATATGCCTTTTTTGCTTGGGAAACCGAAGAATTCAAGTTTGGCGGTGCTTGAATTACGCTAATGCGGGAATAGCCAATTTTTAGGTCATAAGCCAGTCGCCGTTGTGGATTGCTGAGAGTGGAATAGGCTTCGTTTAGCTGCTGGAACTTAGCCGTTGCTATGTTAGCAGGCAATTCTGTGGTATCGGGATGGTAGTGTTTGCTTAATTCTCGATATGCCCGTCGAATTTCGATCGGGGACGCCGAAGGGTGCAGCCCTAGCAAGGCGTAATGACTGGTCGCCAAGGTTGTTTGATACGGCATCCGGCGACCTTCATTATTCGGATTTTCCCTATTTTGAGTCACCACAGCTTCACTCTGCTTGGTTAAGAGTGGGTTTCAATTATTGTAGTGCGGGAAAGGATGCGATCGCTCTCTTTTGATAAACTGCTCCGCAAATGGCTGCTAATAGCAACCATCCCAAGGTATTCACCCGTAAATCAAATATACTTACATCTACTACATTAAATAATGTACAGGCACCAAAAGCGACTAAATAACTGAAAAGAATTAACCTATTTTGTGGAGACGAGATTAGTCCCATCTCTGCCAATAGTAGGGTAGCTTGAACCATCACCCAGCCAACTAAACCGCAGAAGAAAATGGTTGCGGGGATGCCAGTTTCAGCCGTTAGCATTAACAGCAAGCTGTGAGGATGTCCCAGCCAGACTTTCATCTGTGCCTCGTAGAGGGGTGTAAAATTCCTTAAACCCCAGCCAGTCCAGGGACGTTGCTGAGTCATCGACCAAGCAAACTGCCACTGAGTTGTCCGTAACAGCGCCACGGGTCGATCTGGATACATTTGGTCGGTGAGTCGCGCCCAAAAGTAATAGGGGACAATCGTGCGAAGCCATTCGCGCACGGGTGAAGGGCCAAAAGCTGCCCAGAGGATGCTAGTAGCGATCGCCCCCACTCCGGCGATTAGCCAACGCCAACCTTGGTAGAAGGCAAAGGCAAGGCAGCTAAGAACGACAATCGCCCAAGCATTGCGGGAATTCGTCAAAATCAGTGCAGCAGCATTTCCAATTACCGCTACACTCAGAAACCCAATTCGCCAGGTAAACGGAAAGGGAAAAATATATTTTGTTTTAGCTTTTGCTTCCGCCCTTTGTTCTAGCGTGGCGGTGCGTAAGCGGGGAGATTGGGGCGATCGCTTTTTGCTTTCTTCAATCCACAATCCCAGTGCCAAAATAAACACAATTTGCAGATAGGCTGCCAAAATGTTGGCATACATAAACACCGAAGCCATCCGCCCGATGGGATTGCCTTTGGGTTGTAGCGCCCAACCTACAATACCTTCCAATAGCGCTGGGCTAGCCCAACCCAAGAATATCTGTCCGAAGCCGAGAATGACCACGGGTACAGAAGGCACCACCAAAATCCAAGCTAACCGTCGCAGTTGTGCTGGTGTCTGAATGAGTTCGCTATAGGCAGCAAAAAAGATGAAAAAGGGGAGGAAATTAAACAATCCCAGCAAGGCTTCTAAAGGAAAAGGGGCGAAGCTAGCTGAAATAATTACCCAGGTGCAAAAGATAGCGAATCCGCGATTGAGAGGGCGTCGGATAATTGTGGGATATTTTTTTCTCCAGGTGCCAACTAATCCAATAAATATTCCGACAGCACCCAGAATAGGAATCAAGGGAAAAATCAGAAACCCCAGTTGAGCATAGTGCCAAGAGGCTTGCAAGCTGGGGTCAGGATGCCGACTTAAAAATGGGAAATTAAAAATTAAAAACGGGGATTTCTTCATTTTTAATTTTTAACTTTTGACTCCTAAGCAGGTTCCCAGCATTCGGCACGAGTTAGGCGAATTTGCGCTAAGGCAACGATGATAGGGATAATCCGACCGTAATTAGTCGCGATCGCTCTCCAGCCCAAATCAGCAAAAAACCACGCCCACATCGCAGGTCCCACCAACGCAAATACACTGCGGATGGCACCATAACGGGCAGCACTCATCGCCATCCCACGCTTAGCTGTTTGCAGTACCACGTAATTTTGGAACTGTGCAGCAGCAGCAGCACTGCCTTGGATAACAGTTTCTTTGGCGACTTGATAGCTAGCAAAATGAATCGCAAACTGACGGGCAAGTTGTTGTAGCAGCAGCGGCTGGACAATGGAACTGACGGCAAGGGCACTACCGCCCTTAACGAGTAAAGCCATTGGGTCGTGTTGCAACTGCACTGGCAGGGGTTCGGAGAGTTGAGACTTGGCTAGCGATCGCTGTACTCTGGCCGTTAACGCTTTCTGTTCGTGTCGTGGCATTTGCTTCCACGCCCGACCCATCAGGTTGAGAAATACTTCTGCTTCTAAATCAGTCGTTGAAAGTTTTGCAGAATAGGGAATTTTTAGATATCGACAAACTTGTATCAAAATTTGGCGATAAGTTACTTCACCCGTGCGTCCTCGCAAAACTGTCACTCCATCCGCCGCTAAAAAGCGAAATCTCTGCTCGATCGCATCCAACCAATCTTCGTGATCTTGGCTTTGAATGTCGATCGGGTCAGGTGTCTGAACGTAATCTAAGGGGTTAAACTTGCGGCGAAATAGAATATCTGTCAGTTGCTGTAACTCTTCTTCTGTGGCTAATTCCAGCGCGGCTCTCAGCTCGTCCAACTTCAATTCCTCCCAGACCCCAGATTCGGTGCTGTCCCTTATTCTACTTCTATATACTTGAAGACTGAGGGTTATCCGTAGTGTTTGATGTCGCTGTCATTGGTGCGGGTATCGCGGGACTGACCGTTGCTCAACAGTTGCACCAAGCTGGATATAAAGTGGTCGTCGTTGACAAATCTCGTGGCGTTGGGGGAAGGGTGGCAACGCGCCGATTGCAGGGGACTTGTGCCGATCATGGCTTGCGTTATTTAGAACCCCAAGGGCAGTTAACTGAGAAGTTTATTGATGTTTTGCGGGTGAAGCAAAGCGATTTTGAAGGAAAGCCGGGGATTGTTCAAGCCTGGACGAATCCTGTTTGCCGGGAACCAGCAAAGCCGAATTTATCCTCGATCCGTCCCCGTTATGTGGCACCAATGGGGATGAATGCGATCGCTAAATTCCTCGCCACAGGTTTAGAAATGCGGCTGAATCAACGGGTTCAAGCAATTACCCCAACTGATGAGAAAACTTGGCATTTCACTTTTGAGCCGAAAGCCGACCCATTAATTGCTAAAGCTGTTGTCGTGGCAATTCCAGCGCCTCAAGCTTTGATGCTACTGGAACCCTTAGCCAAAACCATACCAACTGAATTTCTAGATAGTTTACGGGCTGTGGAGTTTGATCTCTGTCTCAGTGTCATGGCGGGTTATCCAGCTTCTCGACAGCAAGATTTAAGTAATGCAGAGACGGGGAAGTTCCCGTTACACCTAGATGTTACACACGACTCTGACTTAGCGTGGATTGGTTTAGACAGCAGCAAACGCCCCAATCCCCAGATGCCAGTCTTTGTTTTGCACAGCACCGCTGAATTTGCAAACCGTTACCTGGACGCCGAAGATTTAAACCCAGTTGCACGCCAGATGTTATCCCGTGCTGCACAGTTACTTGTTCCGTGGCTAGATTCTCCCGAATGGTTTCAAATCCATCGCTGGCGCTATGCTTTTCCCAGTCGTCCTTTGCATCAAGATTGCCTGGACGCTGGGACACCGTTGCCTCTAATTTGTTGTGGCGATTGGTGTGAGGGAAACTTGGTAGAAGGGGCGATGAATTCTGGATTAGCTGCTGCTATCAAGATTAATCAACAGATGGAAATGCGAAGCTTGCCGGGAGAAAGTTTTTTAGAAACCCTCCAGCAAATATCTGGTAGGAGCGATCGCTAAGGAGTTAATTTAAACCGATGGAAGATTTGATCCAAGTGGTTGATTACGATACCAATTGGCCTATCCAATTTGAGCAGGAAAAACTCCAGATTCTCCACGCCCTCGGTAATGCCGTCTTGGACATCCACCATATTGGCAGTACCTCAGTGCCAGGATTAGCAGCTAAACCAATCATTGATATTCTCGTAGGCTTGGAGGAGTTACCACCCAGCGTCGATCAGATTACATCTGTCGAAACACTCGGCTATCTCTACCAAGGTGAGTTGGGTGTTCCAGGACGGCACTTTTTTCGCAAAGGGATGCCCCGCACTCACCATCTCCATCTGGTGAAACGAGGGAATCAGGTTTGGGAAAACCAGCTAATCTTCTGCGATTTTCTCAGGGCGCACCCAGAGAAGGCGAAGCAATATGATGCTTTGAAGCGCGAGTTAGCGGTACAATTCCGGCTAGATCGAGAGGGCTACGTCCAGGCAAAGGCTCCTTTGATTGAGCAGCTACTCTCAAATGCTAGGGCATGGCGGCAAATTATCTAAGATAAGCAGCGATCGCTACCCGGAGAAAGTTTTTTAGCAGCGATTTCTTAGCATTGCCCGATTTAACGTTACATAGCCAAATACAACTCTGTTGCGGCAAAAGAGCAAATTGCCCAAAGTTGCGATCTCTGCTTGTCTGCCATTAGCTGCTAGTGATTTTCAAGGCGAGAGCGTTCATCAAACACCAGTATTTACAAACCGTTTCATAACATTTGGGGGATGGAAATTGCCATCAACCCTAGACCCTGTATGAATAAATCCGATTCTTGGCAGCCTTAGATGGTGCGATCTCTGTCTCCCCCAATGTAAAGAAAACTTTACATTCTGTAATGTTTTGTTATATGTTTTAAGACAGGAGACAAAGATTCGTAACCCAGAAGTTTCTGGATTAATAGTTTTAACGAATCTAAATAATGCATCCATGACTTCATCCACGACTTATACGATTGAGTCCGCACAGGGCATTTTCCCTGGAACTCAGATTGCTAATGCGGTTCCAGCTACCACGGAAGCTTTCGATAAGCTCAGCGTTGACGATCAACTGGCATTACTCTGGTTTGCCTACACCGAAATGGGTGTTTCAATTACTCGCGCCGCCACAGGAGCCGCCCGCATGATACTAGCGGAAGGTTTACTAGCCCAAATTAAGCAGATGCCAGCTGCCGCCCAAACGAAAGTGATGGAGGATCTTGCTAACCGTGCTGACACTCCCATCAGCCGTTCCTATTCTTCTTTCAGCGTCAATACCAAGTTGGGTTTTTGGTATGAGTTAGGAGAGTTGATGGCACAGGGTATTGTCGCTCCCATCCCAACGGGATATCAAATGACCCCGGAAGCCGCAGCAGTGCTGGAAACCATCAAGAAACTCGATCCGGGTCAGCAAATCACAGTTTTGCGGAATACCGTCATCAACATGGGATTTGATCCGGCTCTCAACGATTACGCAAAACCCGAAGATCCCTATATAGCACCCACCGCCCTAGCTTCCCGTCCGAAGATCAATATTGATGGCATCAGTGAGCCTACAGTGCTGAACTATATTCAAAACATGAACGCATTTGACTTTGAGGCGGCTGTGTCTCTATTTGCGGAAAAGGGAGCATTGCAACCGCCCTTCCAGAAGCCAATTGTCGGTCGTGCAGCGATTTCTGCATATATGCGCGAAGAATGTCAGGGACTCAAGATGATGCCACAGAAAGGCGTCTCTGAGCGCATAGAAGATGGCTATACCCAGCATAAAGTCACAGGGAAAGTAGAAACTCCTTGGTTCGGTGCCAGCGTTGGCATGAACATTGCGTGGCGGTTCTTACTCGATCCTCAAGGCAAAATTTTCTTCGTGGCGGTTGACTTATTGGCGTCCCCGAAAGAACTCCTAAACCTAACTCGTCAGTAGGACGTTAGGTACAGTTGCTTAGATAAGGCAAGGCACAAATAATCGCCTTAGCAACAAGAACTGTAGGGTGCTGCTCCTAGCACCCTACATTTTTGCTTGAGTCTGCAAGACATCAAATTTTTCACCAAACCACTCATAACACCCAAATAATTCTCAAAAAGTATTGTAAAAGTTTTACGGCTCTTCCAGTAGTTGCGAAACTAATTTTATGGCTTCTGCGGGGGTAGAGATTTTACCTTCAGCGCGTGCGATTCCAATCGCGGTGAGAAATTTACCAACTTGTGGCCCAGATGGGAGATTGAAAGTTTGGATCAAATCTTTGCCGCTGACGAGGGGCGCGGGATGAGCAACAGGGTCGTCAGGAGTCAGATAGCGGTTGATGAGGGGTGTCAATTCTGCGACAGATATCCCAGTGGCTACAGCCAGAACGACGATGGCGGGAAAAACCTGTCCTGCCTCCCGAAAGAATAAATACTGCTCTCCTAAAGACATCTGAGATGGTTGCAGCTGCGGCAATAATTTGAGTGCAGTGGTAATAGCGCGAATTTCAGCGCGGCTGTATTTTAAATTCAATAATTGAGTTTCAGCAGCTTCCGGCACGGGTGATAACAATATCGCCAGCTTCGCAATGCCCAACCAAGAAGTTTTTAAGGTATCGCCTACCAAGCTAGATAAAAAGATTGCTAACTCATGCCATGTTTCTCCGAGCATTACAGCGGAACTTTCAACTGCTGGCAAGATTGTAGAGACATTTTCGGAACCTCTCCCCCAAACCCCCTCCCCGTCAACGGGGAGGGGGCTAAGAGGTGGAGTTATTAACCTCGCGATTGTTCCCTCCGTTTGCAGGGGAGGGTTCGGGAACGGTTGGGGGCTTGAGGCACTGGGAAACCAAGTTGCGAGTAAACCATCCTCAACGGCAGTAATTATCCAAGGAGTGCCTTCAGAAGTGTTAAGGAGATAGGCAAACTCTGCTTGCACTCGTTCTGCCGATACTTGCCCCAGTAAAGGTGCAAGTTGTCGAATTGCTGATTGGGTATCCGACTCAATCGTAAAACTGAGTTGGGCGGCTTGGCGGTACCCTCTTAATAGCCGTAAAGGGTCATCTTGCAGATTTTTGGGGGAAACCATCCGAATGATGCCCTGTTGCAAATCTGCATAGCCACTAAGAGGGTCGATGAGTTCGCCAGTGTAGGGATTGTATGCGATCGCATTCATTGTATAGTCGCGCCGCTGCAAATCGATTTCTAAATTTGACCCTTCGGCTTGTGCAATATCAACGGTTGCTTGCTCAAATACGACTCTGGCAATCTGTCTCTGGGCATCTAACAACACAAACCCCGCTTTGTAGCGACTGGCAATCTTCCGCGCTGTTTTTACCGCATCCGCCAGTAAGACAAAATCTAGATCCTGGTACTCGCGGCGGCGTCCCAGCAAAGCATCTCGCACAGCACCCCCCACCATATAAGCGGGTTCCGGGAGCAATTCCAGGCTAAAAGGCCAAGTTTTTGGCGATAGGGTAGAGGTGTCTGTGTTTAAGTGCATCTGTATACTTACCCCATTTAGATAATTTTCCGAGTCCACGCACAGGAACAAGCGTTTGTGTGTCTGTGAATTTATTCGCCTCAAAGACACATTGCAATAAAAATCAACCCAATAGGTAATTAATAGACGTGTTGCCTGAGCTAGATTAACAGAAAAGCCTCTGGAGGCTGTCCTATGTGTATTTGTGTTAACTGCCAATACGTAGACCGCTGCACCACCTATCATGCGGTAGAAATTCAGCATCAGGTGCCTCATCTAACTAAAGACCCCGATTTTGAAGCCACTGAACCCACCATCAATGTCAATATCCGCACCGAGGGGGAAATGATTGAGATGGAATGGGATGTTGTGGGTTGTCTCAGCTTTAAGCGGGAAACCGGCAAATGGGCGCGGTTGCGTCCCGGCGAGTTAGTGCCAACTTGAAAATATCTAAGTCAGATTGCGCTAAGCTACGCTGTTTTACAAACTTTAACGCGACGGCTACTGCTTGCCTCAGTAGCCGTTTTGTTGCATTTAGGCAATTCAGGCGACTGCATAGAGTCGAACTTACTCAGAAAAATCGTTGACTTGTCAATAATTGCTCAGATACAGACGACCCGCGTAACAATTGGCTAAGAATCTGAGCTGTTTTAGAGTTATTGCAGTAATTAATAAACTAATGCTTTTTTAGCTTCTTGCAGCAATGATCCCTTAGCAAGTAGGCAAAAATGAAGAGAACTGGTGAGAAACGGGTGGAGATGGTAGTAGGGATTAGGTAAGCGATCGCTCTAAACCACATTTCTTAATAATTAACATATTAATCTGAATTAATTTATGAAATATTAGCCATGATAATTAGGAATCTTTAATATTTCTTATGCCTTTTTAGTTTTGCGAAGATACATATCATCTTACCTATCTCCCCGCCCTCACTCACCACTACACTCAAAAAAGGGGAGGTAATAAGAAGTCCAGTTTGTGAGTAAAGCGACTGGCTCTAACAGAATTTATCTGGCTCAACATCAATCAAGAAAACCAAGCCGTAGTTATGAATTTAAGTCCTTATCTCCCAAAAATAACACCGTTTTACGCCCGAAACAAAGCCGCTTTTGGACTAAGTATTTTAATCGCCGCCGGATATTTAGGTAATTATTTCCGTTGGTCATTATTTTTCGATATAGATTTCCTATTTGGCAGCATTGCCGTTTGGATTATAGTATTTTTGTACGGTACAGGTTGGGGTACTTTTGCAGGCTTCATTTCTGGCATTTGTACCTATTTTATTTGGCATCATCCCTACACGGTAATTACCTTTACCGCTGAAGCATTCTTTGTTAGTTTATTGTTTCATCGTCTACGTCAGAATATCGTGCTGCTAGACGGAATTTTCTGGCTGTTCATCGGGATGCCTCTCATTTGGCTATTTTACGCCATTATCTTGCACGTAGATACTACACAAGCGTTGATTATCTTGTTAAAGCAGCCTGTAAACGGGATTTTCAATGCTTTAATTGCTAGCTTGATGCTGACTCATTTACCGATTCATAAATGGCTAGGTCGTCCTCAAGCAGTTAGCACGCTTTCTTTGCAACAAACTGTTTTTAATTTGTTAGTAGCTTTTGTCTTCTTTCCTACTCTAATTCTTATGGTTTTAGACAGCCGCCGCGTAATTGATAACATCAAGACAACAGCTAATGCAGAACTCAAGGCGGCTTCTATAGATTTAGTTGTTGAAATGCGTTCTTGGCATCAGCAACATCTAAAGGCAGTTCAAGAATTTGCTCGGATTGCTGCTGATGAGCCTACCAAATTGGATGCATTGCAGTCAAGTATAGAATTTGCTAGACGGACATTTCCAGATTTCCATGAGATTTATGTAGTCAATGCCGAAGGTAAAGCAATTACATCTTCACCACGACAGAATGAAGCGGGAGAGTCCACTATTGGATTGAATCTTGCTGTTAAACCCTACTTTAAGGAAATAAATAATACTCTGCAACCTACTCTATCGGATGTAGTGAACGGACAAAAGGTAATTCTCAGCGTACCCGTGCTAAGAGATAATCGCTTCCGTGGTTTAGTCATTGCAGAACTCGATTTGAACGGTATTGACGAACTCCTAAAATCAAATGTTGACGAGCGGGGACTGCAAATTACTCTCGTCGATCGCAGAAAATCTGTAATTGCTAGTACTCTGTCTAAGCGAGTAGCAATGCAAACATTTGATCGTCGTAAGGATGGTGAAATTCGTCCAATTGCGCCGATGACTTATCAGTGGCTACCGATAAGTGGCAGTCGGCTTGTCATGGTGCGTTGGAACAATTCGTTCTTTGTGCAAGAGACTCCGATTGATAGCCAACTTCCTTGGACTCTCATTGCAGAATTGTCTGCGACACCAGACGTCCGCCATATAGAGCGCGTTCATACCAATAGTTTAGCGATTTTGATGCTAATTTCAGCGATCGCGCTTATTTTTGCAACCCTTCTAAGCCGCAGCTTAGTTGGTCCCCTCTCAAAACTAGCGCAAGTAACGACAAACCTGCCTCATAAACTTTCAGAGCAAGAATTGATCGATTGGCCTAATAGTCCGGTGACAGAACTGGACGCTCTAGTTCGCAACTTCAAGTCGATGGCGGCGACACTTAATCAAAAATTTTCAGAAATCAAAAGCGTCAACGAAATGCTCGAAGAACGGGTGCAAGAACGTACCCAAAAATTATTAATTATTAATACAGAACTTGAAGCTGAAATTGCCGAACGACAGCGAACAGAGGAAAAATTAAAAGCTTATACCTTCAAATTGGAACAAAGCAACCGGGAATTGCAAGACTTTGCCTTCGTCGCTTCCCACGACTTGCAGGAACCATTGCGGAAAATTCAAGCCTTTGGCGATCGCCTCAAACTCAAATACGGAGAATCCCTAACTAATGAGGGGAAGGACTACCTGGAGCGGATGCAAAAAGCGGCGCAACGGATGCAAACTCTTATTAATGACCTCCTAGCCTTCTCGCGGGTGACAAGCAAAGCTCAGCCTTTTACTCGTGTCAATATCACCAACGTGCTACAAGAGGTCTTGTCTGATTTGGAGGTGCATATCCAGAAGGTAGGCGCACAAGTAGAAATTGGCGAGCTGCTAACAATTGATGCTGATCCGTCGCAGATGCGGCAATTATTACAGAATTTGATTAGCAATGCGCTGAAGTTTCGGCGTCAGGAAGAAGCACCCGTCGTCAAGATTTGGAGTCAATTACTAGAGAAGGACGAGCAGCTTTGGACACAAGACTTATCAGCTCGTCCCATGTGTCAAATTATGGTTGAAGATAATGGCATTGGTTTTGACGAAAAGTATCTGGATCGGATCTTCACAGTTTTCCAACGCCTGCACGGTCGTAACGAGTATGAAGGAACGGGAGTTGGTTTAGCGATCTGCCGTAAAATAGTCGAGCGTCATGGTGGTACTATCACAGCAAAAAGCATATTAGGGGAGGGGGCGACATTCATTGTCACGCTACCTGTTAAGCAATCTAGGTGATAGATTTTGGAATTTTAAATTTTAGATTTTTGCTGATCAATCTCAGAAAGCAAGCCTTTTTTCGCGACTGCAAATTATGCGAAAGTACTGGAATTTGGTGTGAGTAAAACGCTGTGAATAAAGCTGGAAAATTAATTACCATCTTGATGGCTGACGATGATGAAGACGATCGGCTGCTAGCAAAGGATGCATTAGAAGAATGCCGACTCGCTAACGATCTACACTTTGTTGTAGATGGTGAGGATCTGATGGATTATCTTTACCATCGGGGTAAGTATACTCAGTTAATAAAATCGCCCCGTCCAGGTTTAATTCTGCTGGATCTGAATATGCCTAAAAAGGATGGGCGGGAGGCTCTCCAGGAGATTAAAGCCGATCCCGAACTGCGACCTATTCCAGTCGTCGTGCTGACTACATCAAAGGCTGAGGAAGACATCTATCGTTCTTACGGTTTAGGCGCAAACTCGTACATTGCTAAGCCAGTCACATTTGAATCTCTAGTTTCTGTGATGAAAGCTTTGGGAAAATACTGGTTTGAGATTGTTGAATTGCCACTAAAGGAAAATGAAGCGGAAAACTCAACACTATAAAATATAGTTTTGCAGAATGCCTAGTTAGGTTTCGCCTTGGCAAAACCTAACATTAAGCAATACTAAATTTCAGTCATCTACTCAGCGCACATAAGATTATTGAGGTTTTGCAAAGATTGAGGCAAAATAATTGAAATCGGTGGTAAGCTGCTGTGTTGTAACAATTAATTCTTTTGCTGACTCTTGAGTTAAGGGTTTAGCGAAAAAATATCCTTGCCCATATTCGCATTCCATTTCTCTCAGTTGGGAGAGTTGCTCGGCTGTTTCCACCCCTTCTGCTGTCACATTTAACTCTAAAGTATGAGCCAGGGTCACGATAGCACGGACAATTTCTAAACTGTCGTCTTTCGCCCCAATTCTACTAATAAAAGAACGATCAATCTTTAACTGATCGATGGGAAACCGATGCAGATAGCTTAAGGATGAATAGCCAGTGCCGAAGTCATCAATATGCAGATGCACGCCTAAAGCTTTTAGTTGGAAAAGCATTTTGATTGCCGATTCTGCGTTTTCCATAACTGCACTTTCAGTAATTTCTAACTTCAAGCTTCGCGCATCCAGGCGAGTCTCCCGCAAAATTTGATCGATTTGCTTGACTAAATCTGGTTGTAAAAACTGTTTGCTGGAAAGATTAACACTGATTGTTAATAGTAATTCTGGATAAAATTGCTGCCAATCATACATTTGGTAACATGCATTGTAGAGTACCCACAGGCCAATGGGAACAATTAAACCTGTTTCTTCGGCAATGGGAATAAATTCCGCTGGAGAGATTAAACCGCGCTCCGGATGCTGCCAGCGTACAAGCGCCTCGAACCCGTCAAGCCTGCCAGTTGTCAATGACACAATGGGTTGATAGTGAAGCTGAAATTCATCCCGCTCGATCGCACGCCGCAAGTCGTTTTCCAGTTGCAAGAGTGCCACCGCGCGGGTATGCATGGTGGTATCAAAGACTTCGTGACGCGCTCTCCCCATTGATTTGGCACGATACATTGCGGTGTCAGCATCGCGCAGGAGATTTTCCGGACAGTCATATCCGATTGCTGGGGCGCTTTGCGAACCACCCCCGATGGCAATGCCGATGCTTGCTGTCGTGAATACCTCTTGCTCGTTGAGCTTAAAAGGATACATCAGTTCTAAGTGGATGCGCTCGGCAATGTCAGTGGCATTGTTGATATTTTTGATATCTTCGAGCAGGATGGTGAATTCATCTCCGCCTAGCCGCGCAACTGTATCGCCACCTCGCACGCAAGTTTTCAACCGCTGCGCGATCGCTACCAGCAATTGATCGCCAATCATGTGTCCCAAGCTGTCATTAATCACCTTGAAGCGATCAATATCTAGAAAAAGGACGGCGAAGAAATAGTCACTGGTTCGTTTTGACCGTTCAATTGCCTGTCCCAACCGATCCCTAAACAAGGCTCGGTTTGGTAAGCCTGTCAACACGTCATGAAAAGCATCATGGAGGAGTTGTTTCTCAACTTGCTTGCGCTCGGTGATGTCAGTTTGAGAGCCAGCCATGCGAGAGGCTTTCCCATTCGTGTCTCGTACAGCCATCCCCCGGATTAGCATCCAACGGTATGTTCCGTCTTTGTGTAGTATGCGATGTTCGTTCTCAAAATGGGGGGTCAGCCCTTCCAGATGTAAAGAAATCTGCCCTTTCAACTGCTCGATATCCTCAGGATGCACTCGCTCAAACCAGGCATCAGGCGTATTGCTAATTTCGCTCTCCTCGCAGCCCAGCATGGATTTCCAGCGGGGAGAAAAATAAATTTCGTTTGTTTTTAAATTCCAGTCCCAAAGTCCGTCGTTAGCACCAGAAACGGCGAGTTCATAACGTTCTTGACTCTCACGCAAAGCCTCCTGGGTTTGGACAGCCTTGGTAGCTGCCCCTACGCGCTCGGTAATATCTTGGAAGGTAACGACTGCACCCACCAACTGACCATTTTCTCGAATGGGGGTGCTGATGTACTCAACGGGAAAGCTCGTACCGTCTTTTCGCCAAAAGACTTCTTCTTCTATTTGTTGAACTGTGCCATCCTTAAAGGCTGCATAAATTGGACACGCTTCTCGCGGATAAGGAGCGCCATCGGCTTTTGAATGGTGGCAAATAAAATGCAAGGGTTTGCCAATGAGTTCTTCAACTTCCCATCCCAGCATTCTCGCAGCAGCTGGATTAACAAAGGTGGCGTTTCCATGAATATCCAAACCATAAATTCCTTCACCCGCTGAGTTGAGAATTAGTTCGTTTTGGTGGCGCAGTCGTTCAATTGCCTCTTCGGTTTGCTTACGAACCGTGATGTCGTTCTGCAACCCGATGAAGTTGATGAGTTTCCCTTCGTTATCAAAAACTGGGTTGATGGTGAGTTCATTCCAGAACGGTGTCCCATCTTTGCAGTAGTTCAGGACTACACACATAATCGGTTGCCTTGATGCGATCGCTTCTCGCATCACTTTCACAACAGTGAAATCGGTATCTTTCCCTTGTAGAAAGCGGCAATTAGAACCCATCACTTCCGCCGCCGAGTAGCCGGTGATGGCAGTAAAAGCAGGATTGACAAAGATAATTGGATTGTCAGGTAAAGTTGGATCGGTGATTGTAACTCCAGTTGTCAGGTTAGCGATCGCCGCCGCTAGCTGGCTGTTTTCGCGCATAGCTGACCGCAAGGCTTCTTCTGCCTGCTTGCGTTTGGTAATATCGGCAGCCAAACCATCGATTCGGATGACATTCCCATTCGCGTCACGCCCTAGATGAGCGCGATTGCGAATCCAACGCTCTTCCCCGTCCGGTCGAAAAATACGATACTCTTCGTCTGCTGCACCGACTTGGAGTAACGCTTGCGTCATCGCTTCTATTCGTTCTCGATCCTCTGGGTGAATCACCTCCAGCCAGAGGTTCGGGCGCTCGAAAAACTGGGAGACTGGACGACCATAAATTTCCGCCGCCGCCGGACTGATGTAAATCGGCTCCCTAGTGATGGCTGAAACCGACCATACGCTGTCATCGAGCGAGCCAAGAATATTCTCTAGCCGCGATTCACTCTCCCGCAGCGCCTCTAACGTTTTGACTCGCTCGATCGAGTAGCGGATCGCCCGCTCTAATAGCGGCGCGTCCATCTTCCCCTTAACTAAGTAATCGGCAGCTCCCGCTTTCATTGCTGCAAAGTCTACTTCCCGATCTCCTTGCCCGGTCAGCAAGATGATCGGCGCTTTACAATTAGTTGAAATGGCTTCTTGTAACAATTCCAAGCCGTTGTGTGCGCCAAGACGATAGTCCACTAAATAGACATCATGTTGATGCATCTGAATCTTTTCTAAAGCAGCATCATAACTATCTACCCATTCGAGATCAAACTTTTCTCGCTCAATTTCTGAGAGGAGATCGCGCGTCAGAATATAGTCATCCTCGTCATCCTCAATTAAAAGCACTTTTATTGAGTCTTTAGACATAAAATAATATTAGAAACAAAATACCTCTATCTTAGGGTTCCTCTCCTCAAGGGTAAAGCTAGAGAAGTCCTCACTCAGCCACAGTTGCAAATTCACTCACAACTGGTTTTTGGTTTGAGTCCTGACGATCATTACTTTTTAACAGTCTTAATAAGAATAAAATTAAAATTTGGCATCTGTCCGTCGGTATACCTGCTGAAAATGTTTTTTTAAGGCGAAGCAGCAAATCGAAAAAGACGTAAACTCGCCTGTTTAATCCTTATTTCCTCAAGAAAGATATTGGGCTGCCTATTTGCCGATGAAGAGGAGTGCGATCGCCCTTGAGTGCTAGGGGCAAAATCCTCGCCCGTAGCCGTCTCGATAACAATCTCAAGATTTCCCGCCCTGATTGACACCCTGAGCGGATCGAGCCACTATGATAGAAGTATGAATCTATGTAAAGACCCAGATAAATGTCTTTAGAGTTTGTATCTGTAGAAAATATCAAAGAAATTGCCCACCACTACGGTTACTGGGCAGTTTTTTTGGGGATTTTGCTGGAAAATCTTGGCATTCCCATCCCTGGTGAAACAATCACGCTCGCCGGGGGTTTCTTGGCGGGAAGTAAGGAACTGAGTTACTGGTTCGTGCTAGGGAGTGCGATCGCTGGTGCAGTTGTCGGTGGTACTTGCGGTTACTGGATTGGCAGAAAAGGCGGCTGGCCCCTGCTGGTGAAAGTTGGGGGATTTTTCCGCATCCGCGAAGAAAAACTCTTACAACTCAAGCAACAAGTGAGCGAGAACGCCGGAAAAACAGTGTTTCTCGGTCGTTTCCTGGCTGTGCTGCGAATTGTCGCCAGTCCTCTCGCTGGAATTGCCCAAATGCCCTTCCTCAAGTTTATGGCTTATAACATAGCTGGGGCGACTGCTTGGGCATCGGTAATGGTCACGTTGTCCTTTTTCGCAGGGCGACTGGTACCCCTAGAACAATTAGTTGTGTGGGTCGCTCAATTTGGTTTAATCGCGTTATTCCTGTTGATTGCCTGGATTGCCGTTCCTCTGTGGCTAGAGTCCCGCGAAGCCAAGCGTTCAATCGAGGGAGATTAGAAAAAGTTTTGAGTGATGAGCGATTAAGTTTTGAATGAAAAGAATGTGTTTTCTCACTCAAAGCTCAAAACTCAAAACTCAAAACTTTCAAACTAACCTCTCGCTTTTTGCGACCAAACGCGAGTCGGTAATCCCCAAACGTAGATAAAGCCTTCAGCAGCTTTATGGTCAAACTGGTCTTCAGCCCCATAAGTTGCTAACGTTGGGCTGTAAAGGGACTTCTCAGATTTACGCCCCACAGTCATCGAGTTACCCTTAAAAAGTTTAACTCGCACCGTTCCCGATACCCGCTCCTGTGTTTGTTGAATGAAGGCATCCAGGGCGGCTTTGAGCGGACTATACCAAAGACCGTTATAAACTAGCTGAGTATAAGTTTCTTCGATACCGCGCTTGTAGTGGGTCACATCTGCGGTTAAGGTGAGACTTTCTAAGTCGCGGTGGGCATGAATTAAAACCATTAAAGCCGGGGCTTCATAGATTTCCCGCGATTTGATACCCACTAGGCGGTTTTCGATCATATCGATCCGCCCAACGCCGTGATTTCCTGCAATTTCGTTGAGTTTCGTAATTAGCGCGACAGGCGGCAAAGCTTCACCGTTGAGGGAGATCGGGATGCCTTTTTCAAAGCCAATTTCAACGTATTCTGGCTCATTGGGCGTGTCAGCGATCGCTTTGGTCATCGCATAAATTTCTTCTAGCGGTTCCGTCCAAGGATCTTCTAGGGGTCCCGCTTCAATGCTGCGACCAAATAAATTGCGATCGATACTGTAGGGAGATTTCTTTTTCACGGGCGAAGGAATCCCATAACGCTCACCATAAGCGATGGTTTCCTCTCGGCTCATCCCCCATTCCCGCGCTGGTGCCAACACCTTCAAATCTGGGTTCAGCGCTGCAATCGATACATCAAACCGAACTTGGTCATTGCCCTTCCCCGTGCAGCCATGCGCCACCGCATCCGCACCGTATTTTTCAGCCGCTTCGACTAAAAGTTTGGCAATCAGCGGACGTGCCAAAGCAGTCTGGAGGGGATAGCGATTTTCATAGAGAGCGTTCGCTTGAATCGCTGGAAACGCATAATCTTTGACAAAACTTTCTGTAGCATCGGCAACCAGCGATTCGCTGGCACCCGATTTTAGCGCTTTTTCCCGGACTGGCTCTAGTTCGTCTCCCTGTCCCAAATCCGCCGCCAGGGTAATCACCTCTTCAACTCCCCACTCCTCCTTCAGGTATGGGATGCAGACGGAGGTATCGACTCCCCCTGAATATGCCAGCACAACTTTGGTAGCACGACCCATTGATCTCTCACTTCTGCAAAACAACGAGTTCTTATTATGCAACTAATCTATGCCAAGTCTTGTCAGGAATAGCACAGATTAATCTTCAGCCATAGTCATCTGGGGCACCAGGGGATAGATGAAAATGCTTTCTGTTTCTTGGCTTACAGTTCTTTGAGAGATACTAAAAGTGTTGTCATCCGGGGGAAATCGTGTTTTTTAGCGTTGTCATTCCAACTTATAACCGCAAGCCGATTCTAGAAAAATGCCTTAGAGCAATGGAACACCAGCAGTTGAGTGCTGGTAGCGTCGTCAGCGGCTATGAAGTGGTGCTGGTGGATGATGGTTCGACGGATGGCACGTTGGAGTGGTTATCCCAACACGCCGCAGAGTTTCCTCACGTGCGATCGCTCTTGCAAGACCATCAAGGGCCAGCCGCCGCCCGTAATCTGGGAGTAGAACAGGCTCAGGGTGACACGATTATCTTTATTGATAGCGATTTAGTTGTTACCGAGCATTTTCTCCAAGCACACGCCGACGCCTTAGTTGAGGGAGAAAAGAATCTCGGAAGCGATCGCCTCTTCACCTACGGTTGGGTGATCAATACCAATAACTTCGAGAATCCCACCTCGGAACCTTACAAAATCACGGATTTTTCCGCTGCTTACTTTGCTACAGGGAATGTAGCGATCGCTCGTAAATGGCTCGAAAAAGCTGGATTATTTGACACCCGCTTTCAACTTTACGGATGGGAAGATTTAGAACTCGGCATCAGGCTCAAACAGCTGGGTTTAAAACTGATTAAATGTCCAGCCGCCGTTGGCTATCACTGGCATCCCCCCTTTGCCTTAGAACAAATTCCCCCCATGATCGATCGAGAAATCCAACGGGGACGGATGGGCGTTTTATTCTATCAAAAGCATCCTACCTGGGATGTCAAAATGATGATTCAAATGACCCTCCTTCACCGCATCCTTTGGGGTCTTCTTTCCATCGGTGGCAGACTCAACGAGCGCACAATGGCACCCTTTTTGCAATGGCTAATTAATCAAGGTAAGCCCCAATTAGCCTTAGAAATTGCCCGAATTTTCCTCAATTGGTATAACGTTCAAGGTGTTTATGCAGCCTACGCTGAAGCGAGGCAAAAAGCCTAATTTACACCCTTGTACTGCCAACGATGCAAACAAGCGATTTATTTTGCGCGATCGCTAATCTTTTAATATTTTCCTTGCCAAATGTCTAGAAATCGGCTACCGCAACTGTGCTAGCCTATTTTTCAATGTTTTTCCTGCAAATTTTCCCATCAAAGCCCTTATAACTCTGATAAACTGGAAGAGTTGTCTAAATTCGTACATTCCGCACATTCAGGGTTTCGGGTGTTTCCGCTGGAAATACGCCTGGATGGAGGATTAACCCGAAAGGAAAATAAATATGTCAGTTGTTTCTTTGGCTCAGATGATGGAGTCGGGTGTTCACTTTGGGCACCAGACCCGCCGGTGGAACCCAAAAATGGCTCCATACATCTATACGTCCCGCAATGGCGTCCACATCATCGACTTGGTTCAGACTGCCCAGCTGATGGAAGATGCCTACACCTATATGCGAACCGCCGCAGAACAGGGCAAGAAGGTTCTCTTCATCGGTACCAAGCGTCAAGCCGCAGGAATTGTGGCTCAAGAAGCCGCTCGTTGTGGTTCTTACTACATCAACCAACGTTGGTTGGGGGGAATGCTCACCAACTGGACGACAATTAAAACACGGGTAGAGCGCCTAAAAGATTTGGAACGCCGGGAAGAAACCGGAGTCCTCGACTTACTGCCCAAGAAAGAAGCTTCGATGCTGCGCCGGGAAATGACCAAATTGCAGAAATACCTCGGCGGTATTAAGCAGATGCGGAAAGTTCCCGACATCGTCGTGATCGTGGATCAGCGTCGGGAATATAATGCAGTTCAAGAATGCCAAAAACTGGGGATTCCTATCGTCGCGCTGCTGGATACAAACTGCGACCCGGATGTAGTGGATATTCCCGTTCCAGCCAATGACGATGCTATCCGCTCCATTAAGCTAATAGTGGGTAAGTTGGCAGACGCTATCTATGAAGGTCGTCACGGTCAGCTAGACGCAGAAGCAGAAGAGGATTACGAAGATTACGAAGGCGCTGAAGACGATATCGAATACGAGGAAATCGACTCGGTTCCTGATGAAGAGGAGGAAGAAACCGAGGGATAATTCAGCGTTAGAAACATCAATTCTTAGTTAGGAACTGAGGAAATGGCGGAAATATCTGCAAAACTCGTGAACGAGCTGCGCCAAAAAACTGGTGTCGGCATGATGGACTGCAAAAAAGCGCTAAAAGAAACCGATGGCGATATGGACAAAGCCATTGAATGGCTGCGTCAAAAGGGAATGGTTAGCGCTGGGAAAAAAGGCGATCGCCAAGCCTCAGAAGGACTGGTCGGCAGCTACATCCATACCGGAGGTCGAGTCGGCGTCCTGGTGGAAGTGAACTGCGAGACAGACTTTGTCGCCCGCAACGAAGCCTTCCAAACTCTGGTGCGGAACATAGCTATGCAGATTGCAGCTTGCCCCAACGTTGAATACGTGAAGGTTGGCGACATTCCCGCTCAAATCGTTGAGAAGGAAAAAGAAATCGAAATGGGCCGGGATGACCTAGGCAACAAGCCGCAGAACATCAAAGAAAAGATTGTTCAGGGTCGAATTGACAAACGCCTGCAAGAGTTGAGCTTGGTCGATCAGCCCTACATTCGTGACCAAAGTATCACGGTGGAAGAGTTGATCAAGCAAAATATTGCGACGCTAGGTGAAAACATCCAAGTCCGTCGCTTCGTCCGATTTATTCTCGGTGAAGGACTGGAAAAGAAAGAAAGCAATTTTGCTGAGGAAGTTGCAGCTCAAATGGGCGGCAATTAATCAGCAAGTTTTCTGGCTGAATCCCTAGGAAGGACAGGTTTCCATGATGGAAACCTGTCTTTTTTTATCTTTATTTTCAAGAGATTTTCAGCGCTTGTAGGCACGATATCCCCATTCTATATATCTCAACAAATTAACACCTTGGAAACCCTTTATAAAGACAGAAACACTAAAAGCAGAAAAACTTTTTGTTTTGGTGGAATTCTTAACATCCTCCTTAGGAGTGTTGCCTCGATCCTTGTGCTAGACTTTTGAGCGCGAGCAGATTAAGGGGACACTGCGAAACACCGTTGACGAGTGCAAACTCACTAGAAAAGTAACGAAATTTTTTAGCCCCTAAATAGACAAGAATTGTATCTTGGAGTTCAGGATCGAGCTGACTATTTGCCAGTAATACAGCGCTACGAAAGGGACATTTAGCTGGTGCGGGAAATCCTTTTAGGGTATTCAATCCTATAGATAATCTACTTCTGATAGTTCCAGAAAAAAGGAAGGATCGTAATGGAAATCAATTTACAAGTGCCAGGGATTAATATAACTAGCTTGAAAGAAGCACCCATTCATAATGCTAGTAAAGTTCAGCCTCACGGAATAATTTTCGTTCTCGCAGAACCTGAGTTAACAATATTACAAGTTAGCAGCAATATATCCACAGTTTTCGGAATCTCCCCCGAAAATATGCTGCAAAATAAATTAGAAGAAGTTCTCGATCCATTCCAAGTAGACAGAATTAAAGCAGGACTATTAGAAGAAAATCTTGACTTTATCAACCCTATCAAGATTTGGGCTAGAAGAAAAGGCGATGAGTATTTAGTCTTTGATGGCATTTTCCACCGGAATGCAGATGGATTTTTAATTTTGGAATTAGAACCTGCGATTTCCCAAGAAAATATCCCCTTCTTAAGCTTTTATCATCTAGCCAGAGCCTCTATCAACCAGTTAGAAAAAACATCAACTCTGGGTGACTTTTGTCAAATCATTGTGAAAGAGGTGCGAAAAGTCACCGGATTTGACAGGGTGATGCTATATAAGTTTGATGACGATGGGCATGGATCTGTCCTCGCTGAAGAAAAACTAGAAAGTATGGAGCCTTACTTAGGTCTCCACTTCCCAGAATCAGATATTCCTAAACCAGCTAGAAAGTTATTTACCTCGAATTGGATCAGGTTAATCCCGGATGCCACTTCTCAATCTGCTGAACTTTTTCCGATTCTTAATCCAGTTAATCAGCGTCCGCTTGATTTAACGAACTCTATTCTCAGAAGCGCGTCTCCTTGTCATATCCAGTACTTGCACAATATGGGTGTGGGTGCTTCTCTGACAATTTCTTTGATGAAAGATCAAAAACTTTGGGGACTGATTGCTTGCCATCATCAGTCCCCCAAGTATGTTTCTTATGAGCTGCGAAAAGCTTGCGAATTCTTGGGGCGCGTCATCTTTTCAGAAATCTCAACCAGAGAAGAAACTGAAGATTACGGCTATCGCATGAAGCTGACATATATCCAATCAGCCTTGGTTGAATATATGTCTCAAGAAGAAAACTTTATTGATGGTTTAGTTAAACACCAGCCGAATCTGCTGGAGCTTGCTAACGCTAAAGGTGCCGCCGTGTGCTTTGGTGGGGATTGCACGATGGTTGGTGAGACTCCCACAGAAGAAGAACTCAACTTTTTAGTCCAATGGCTAAAGAATAACGTCGAGGAAGAAGTCTTCTATAGCGATTCCTTACCTCAGATTTATCCAGATGCAGAAAGTTTCAAAAACGTTGCCAGTGGCTTATTAGCGATTCCGATTTCTAAGAATAACTATGTTTTGTGGTTTCGACCGGAAGTAATTCAAACCGTGAATTGGGGTGGCGACCCAAATAAGGCGTTTGAAGTAAACCAGTCAGAGGGAAATATTCGTCTGTGTCCTCGCAAATCATTTGATCTGTGGAAAGAAACGGTTCGCTTAACGTCTTTACCCTGGAAACAGGTAGAAATTAAAGCTGCACTTGAACTCAGAAAGGCAATTATTAACATTGTGCTGCGCCAAGCTGATGAACTTGCCCAATTAGCTCAAGATTTAGAACGTTCCAATGCTGAGCTGAAAAAGTTTGCTTACGTCGCCTCCCATGACTTGCAAGAGCCACTCAATCAGGTAGCGAACTACGTACAACTTTTGGAGATGCGCTATCTAGAGCAACTCGACGAAGACGCGAAGGAATTCATTGGCTTCACTGTTGAGGGAGTCAGCTTAATGCAGACGCTAATTGATGACGTGCTGGCATACTCTAAGGTGGATATGCAGGCTATCGAGTTTGAAATGACAGGGGTGGACACGGCTTTAGACCGTGCCTTGGCTAATTTGCGAGGACGCATCTCGGAAACGGGAGCTGCGATCGCTCACGATCCCTTGCCGACGGTTATGGCAGATAGCACCCAGTTGATGCAACTGTTCCAGAACCTGATTGGCAATGCTATCAAGTTCCGCAGCGAGCAACCGCCAGAAATCCATGTAGGAGCTTCTCGACTAGAGGATGCGTGGCTATTCTCAGTACGGGATAACGGGATTGGCATCGATCCGCAGTTTAGCGATCGCATTTTTGTTATCTTTCAGCGTCTGCATACGCGGGATGAGTATCAAGGTACAGGAATGGGTTTAGCAATTTGCAAAAAGATTGTTGAGTGTCACCGAGGGCGCATCTGGGTCGAGTCCCAATTAGGTCAGGGTGCAACATTCTACTTTACGATTCCAGTAGGGGGACGCGATCGTGAGCGTAGAAACGGAAGAAAACCACAAAACAATCTTTTTAGTCGAGGATAATAAAGCCGATATCCGCTTAATCCAAGAAGCCTTAAAAAATAGCTCGCTTCCACACCAAGTCGTGACAGTCAGAGATGGTGTGGATGCGATGGCTTTCTTGCGCCAAGAGGGCGAGTATGCTGATGCACCTCGCCCTGACCTGATTCTGCTGGATTTGAACTTGCCGAAGAAGGATGGTCGAGAAGTCTTGGCGGAAATTAAAGCCGACCCCAAGCTGAAACGCATCCCAGTAGTAGTGCTGACAACTTCTAAAAATGAAGATGATATTTTCCACAGCTATGACTTGCACGTAAATTGCTACATCACCAAATCCCGCAACCTCAGCCAGCTCTTTAAAATTGTTAAAGGAATTGAAGAGTTTTGGCTGGAAACTGTTACCCTGCCATCGGAATGATGACAAGAAATTTTCGTATCTTGTTAAAATGCAAGCAGTTGCCGAGCGGGAACAGGAGGGGAGGGGAGATCCCAGAAAATTATGCCTGGAAGCTCAATAAAAATCTTGTTGATTGAGGATAACTTGGCAGAAGCCAGATTCCTGCAAGAGCTTCTGAAACAAGCCAAGTTCAAACAGTTTAGTCTGGTTCATGTCAAACGATTGAGGGAAGCGATCAATCGACTCAATGAAGATTGCTTTGATGTAATTTTGTTGGATCTGACCCTACCTGACAGTCAAGGTTTGTGTTCTCTAGCTCCCCTAAACAGCCACGCTTCTGGCTTACCGATTGTTGTACTGACAAATACGAATGACGATGAATTAGCGATAGAAGCAGTCCGACAGGGGGCACAAGATTATCTGGTTAAGCGCCAAGTTAATGTAGAGGTGCTAGTGCGCTCTTTGTGCTATGCAATTGAGCGAAAGCAGGTTTCGGAAACATTACGAACAGTTAATGAGGCGTTAGAAATCCGAGTTCAGGAACGAACGGCTGAGCTAGTGAAAGCCAAAGAAATCAATCAGTCTAAATCTGAATTTGTTTCTATGCTTTCTCACGATTTCCGCAATCCTCTGAATAGGATTCTCCTTTCTGCTGGATTGCTCCAAGACTACGATCAAAAACTGAGCGATGAGAAAAAACATACTCATCTCAAACTGATTCGTTCAGCAATTAAAAATCTGGCTCAGCTATTAGATGAAATTACGTTTATCGGGAAAGCTGATTCAGGGCAACTTCAGTGCCAACTGATTCCCCTTGATTTGAAATCATTCTGTCACAAATTGGTCGAAGAGTTGCAACTCTTTACACTTGACAAATATCAACTTATTTTCACTTGTCAAGAGGACTTGGGAGAGGCGTTATGGGATGAAACCCTACTGCGGCATATTTTAGATAATTTACTCGCTAACGCGATTAAGTATTCACCGGAAGGCGGCACAGTGCGTTTTGAACTAAGAAGCCACGAGAAAACAGTCATCTTTCAGATTCAAGATCAAGGAATTGGCATTCCCAAAGAAGATCAACCTCGGCTGTTTCATCCTTTCAATCGTGCTAGAAACGTCGGCACAATTCCTGGCACTGGGTTGGGATTAGCGATGGTCAAAAAGTGTGTGGAGGCACATGGGGGCGAGATTTCAATGATGAGTGAAGTCGGAGTCGGCACGAGTTTTACGGTGACGCTGCCGTTGATTGGAGAAGCAGCGTTATCAGAATAGAGGCGGCTAAATCGGTGAATTTCAGCGAACCGACAGGGAGGGAAATGGAGAATCGGTAGCTTTTTTGCCACGCCCTGACACTACTGCCTATCTATCGGATACCGTTTCACGAATAAATTATCACAAAGGCGATCGCTTTAAAGCTCTTTAGGTAGGCATTTCAAAGGTTATAGGGGAGTAGGGTATCGGCGGCAAGGAGAGGGGCGATTAGAGGCTCTTTGATACCAGGGAAGTGGTTTAGGGTCGATCTCAAAGTTAGTTCTACATCGCGTTATTATGAGTCGTTAGTTAATAGGGATTCGTCTGTTGCTCCTGACCGATAGACGAATAACCGAATGACCGAATGACGAGGAATCGGTATTCTAAAGTAGGGAAGTACATCTGTACGCCCGTACC
This sequence comes from Trichocoleus sp. DQ-A3, assembly GCF_039961975.1. Classification (NCBI taxonomy): domain Bacteria; kingdom Bacillati; phylum Cyanobacteriota; class Cyanophyceae; order Leptolyngbyales; family Trichocoleusaceae; genus Trichocoleus; species Trichocoleus sp. DQ-A3. Next base: position 80,970 of record NZ_JAMPKC010000013.1, read on the forward strand.
GTCCCGATTGACAGATGTAAGCAGCAATGGCGAGAAGAGTAGAGGAAATTGAGCGGGATATGGCAGCGCTGGAAGAAGCAATCAAAGCGATCGCTATAGAATTCCACGATACCTACAACGATTATCTGACTGCCTTAGGACAAGCCATGCGGCAGCAGTTGATCGTGGCGAGTTATTATCTTTGCACCCAAGTCTATCCGGAAGCGTTTCTCAGCCTGTCTCTTAGAGAACGACAACAATTGCAACAGAACCTTCAGCAACAGGCAAGGCTTGCTCAACCCCAACTGCGAAACCTTGAAAGAAGCCGTCCCGCGGAAACATCGCGCGGGGGACTATCCCAAGAACCCTCTCCAGAAGAGGATTTCCCTACCCCGACTGATGACTTAGCCATCGAGATGCTAGCACCACAAGACACTCTCGACACCCCAAGTCTCAATAGCGATCGCGATCGCTCAACCAGTCGCTTTACCTTTTCTAACGTCCCGACAAACAACCCAGAGGATTTGGCTCGATGGCAGGAAGCGGTGGAAAACGCCATGAGCGAAACCTTGCTCGCTCTTTCTTGCCAAAGCAATCGTCTACTACAGGAAGTGGGGATATTACCGAAAAACTTTCCGGAAGCTGTTCTGGAAGCTGCTGTTAGAGCGGAGCCATCTGGTGAGCCTGTGGTGGGACGCCCCAATCTTTTAAAATTTGTGGTTCAAATAGAAAATGAGCCGGTAGAAACGTCAAATCTCCCGACTTTACAAAACTCTCCTTTAATACCGATTATCGCCATCCATCTGCGGTTATCTGAGATTGAATTTGCTGATTCAACGGTAATGGCAGGACGCAACCAGATTCGGACCCTCAGCGCACGGCTTAGCACCCTGCGCCGAGAATTTCAGAAGAAGCAACGAGAGCGCACTGTGGCTGCGGCAGAAGCGGCTTGGCGTGCCTGTTGGTTTGAAGAATAATGGGAATCGTCGTAAGGATTGACAATATCCGGGTGAGGACGGCTATTGGCGGGTAATCAGCCATTCGCTACTAGCAATTAACAAAAAAGGGGAGAGAAGATGCAAATAGAATCACCGGATTGGCTGCGATTGCAGAAAGCCCTTTCAGTCGAGGCAGAGCGGGGCTTTACAGACTTAATGGGGAAACAATATCGTTTCAGTGAATTCTTAAGTCTGGAGTTCGGAAAAACCCCATCTTTTTTGCCGCTAATCGAGCGACATCGGTGGCAAGAGATGGCGTCTCAGTTTGCCCGTTACCCGAACCTCACCCTCTCCCAGCGACAACACTTGGTCTTGGAAACGCGCCGATTTCTCCATCAGATGCAACAAGTCATGGAGAGGCAAGCGCGATCGCGATCGCATCAGCGAAATGAAGAAAATCAGCAGCAAGTAGAGACAGTTAAATCGCCCCCATCCCCCGATACTCAAGCCCCACGCACCACGCCCCTCGTCCAGTCCAACGCAGCGATTTCTCTTGACCAACCGCTGACCAGTTTGCCAGATGTGGGAGTTAGAAAAGGCGGGTATTTAGCCAAGCTGGATCTGCATACGGTGCGGGATATCCTCTTCTATTACCCCCGCGACCACATTGACTATGCGCGTCAGGTGAATATCTCTGAGCTGGAATCGGGTGAAACGGTGACATTGATAGGAACGGTGAAGCGCTGTACCTGCTTTAGTAGCCCAAAAAACAAGAAATTAACCATAATGCAGGTGGTGCTGAAAGATCGCACGGGTCAAATCAGCCTCAGCCGCTTTTTTGCCGGTTCTCGCTACAGCAATCGCGGCTGGCAAGAAGGGATAAAAAATCGATATCCCCAAGGCGCAGTCGTGGCGGCTTCTGGCTTGGTGAAAAAAAGTCAATATGGTCTGACTTTGGACGATCCACAACTGGAAGTTTTGGCAAACCCTGGAGACCCGATTGACTCCCACACCATTGGTCGAGTCGTGCCGGTGTATCCCCTAACAGAGGGCGTAGCGGCAGATATGGTGAGACAGGCGGTCATTGCTGCTCTCCCCGCCGCCACCCATCTGAAAGATCCTTTACCCGCGGTTTTACGGGATGGGTATGGATTGATGAAGTTGTCGGATGCGATCGCAAATATCCATTTTCCTGCCGACAGCGCCGCCAAGGAAGCCGCCCGTCGCCGTTTAGTCTTCGATGAGTTTTTCTACCTTCAGCTGGGTTTCCTCCTCCGTCGCCAAGCCCAACGCCAAAAGCAGTCCAGCGCTATCTTGGCTCCCAGAGGGAAGCTGATTGAACAATTCCACCAAGTCTTGCCCTTTCGATTAACGGGTGCCCAACAGCGGGTACTCAACGACATCCTCAACGATTTGCAATCATCCACCCCGATGAATCGGTTGGTGCAAGGCGATGTCGGTTCTGGGAAAACGGTCGTGGCAGTCATTGCAATCCTCGCCGCGATTCAATCCGGCTACCAAGCGGCGCTGATGGCTCCTACTGAAGTTTTGGCAGAACAGCACTATCGCAAGTTAGTCAGTTGGTTTAATCTTCTGTACTTGCCTGTAGAACTGCTGACAGGTTCCACCAAAACTGCCAAACGCCGCCAAATTCATGCCCATCTAGAAACCGGCGAACTGCCTCTATTAGTAGGGACTCATGCTCTGATTCAAGAGAAAGTCAATTTTCATAAGTTGGGGTTAGTCGTGATTGACGAACAACACCGCTTTGGAGTCGAACAACGGGCGTTGTTGCAGCAAAAAGGCGAACAACCCCATGTATTAACCATGACCGCTACCCCAATTCCCCGCACTTTAGCGCTGACAGTTCATGGAGATTTGGATGTGAGCCAGATTGATGAGATGCCACCCGGTCGGCAAGCAATTCATACGACCGTACTCACGGGCAAAGAACGCACCAATGCCTACGATTTGATCTGCCGCGAAGTTGCTCAAGGGCGTCAAGCTTATATCGTCTTGCCCCTGATTGAAGAATCGGAAAAGTTGGATGTGCGTTCGGCAGTGGAGGAGCATCAGCGCCTCTCAGAAAGTGTTTTTCCTCAGTTCCAAGTCGGATTGCTGCACGGTCGCATGACTTCAGCGGAAAAAGATGAGGCAATTACCCGGTTTCGCGATAATCAGACTCAAATCATTGTCTCCACCACGGTGATTGAAGTAGGCGTGGATGTACCCAATGCGACGGTGATGATGATTGAGAATGCCGAACGCTTTGGCTTATCGCAGTTACACCAGTTGCGGGGGCGCGTTGGTCGCGGTGCTGCTCAATCTTTCTGCCTTCTAATGAGCAGTACCAAAACCGCAGATGCTCGTTACCGGCTCAATGTATTAGAACAATCCCAAGACGGCTTTTTTATTGCAGAGATGGATATGCGGCTGCGCGGTCCCGGTCAAGTGCTGGGAACTCGCCAGTCTGGGGTGCCAGATTTTGCCTTGGCAAGTTTGGTGGAAGATCAGGAAGTATTGAATATCGCGCGGGATGCCGCCGAGAGAGTGATGGCACAAGATGCCAACTTAGAGCGATCGCCCTTATTAAAAGCTGAATTAGACTATCGTTACCAGCGCTTAATGGGCGGGGCAATCTTAACATGATTGACCGCGATCGTTTATTCAAAGAACTGCTTACCGATGGTTTCTGGTTTTGTTGACACTTATCTCCAGCTAAATGCAGTAGAAGAAGAAATTTTTCAAGCAGAAATAGCTAAATTGGAACCAGCACAACAGGAGGTAGTGATGAAAATCGTCACCAGTTGGATGCAGCAAGGTATAGAACGAGGAAGATAAGAAGGAGAGTTGGCAGTGATTATGCGCCGACTCAATCGCCGAATCTGTACAGTTGAGCCTGAGTTGCAAGAGCGAATTCGCCAGTTATCCCGCAATTAGCTAGAAGATTTAGCCGAGGCGTTATTAGATTTTTCGGATGTCGCAGATTTGGCTGCTTGGTTAGAAAGCCGAGGAGAAGGTTAAAGCCTAGAATTATCGCGCGATCGCTCTTATTTGCGAGATAAAGCGCTCGCCCTTATTAAAATTAGATGTGAGATTATTGTGACCAGTGACTGATAGAAAGTAACATTTTGACTTAATCAGATTTAAAATTTTATTGGAGAAATGTAAAGCAGGCTTTACTCGTTACTTTGTAACAAATTTAATAAATAAAGCTAATATTTTTAATTAAATGCTTGCTACCTAATAAATCTTTTCTTAAAAATATAATTATTTCGCCACACTTACGAAATAAGAGTTATTATAAATGGCAAACAAATATTCCTATAAGACCAGATATGTCCAGTGCAAGCACAAGTCTCCCATCAACTCACAAAAGAGGATCGGTATTTGATCCAGAACTATCTATCCCTATCTACACATTAATATTCTTCTTCTGTTCATTACTTCAAACTGGATATGGCGTTTATATTCAAAACCAAGCGCTCCAGATACCCCTTGTTCATTTCCTGAACAATCCTTCTCTTTACCCAAACGATCCATTTGGTGCCACTCTACCCTACTACTCTTCCACACTTTGGTATGCAGTAGCATTGCTTCATCGCTTTATCCCACTAGAACCCTTACTGCTGACACTATTTTTATTTGAAAGAATTTTAGTTATCTACGCAGCAGGGCAACTCGCTCAAGCTTTTGCACCCAAATCTAAACTGGCTGTTGTTGGTGCAATGGCACTGTTCGCATTAGCAATCAGTCCGATTATTGGTTTTGGCACCATAATTGCAGTCTACTTTGAGCAAACAGGCTTTTCTATACCTTTTTTATTATTAGCAATAGCTTCATTTTATAAAGAACGACCCCTGCCGTGTGCTATTTGGCTAGCCATCGGATTTAACCTGAATAGTATGTATGGAGTTTACGCTCTAACATACTTGGGAGCAGTGTTTCTACTAGACGCTACTTACCGGAGAGCTTGGAAAAAATGGATGTTATTCTTCGGTTTATTTATACTATTAGCTTCACCAGCTATATATCTCACTGCGGCTGCCTTTGGTCGAGAAGCCGTTGATAAACAACTGTGGTTGGCGGCTAGTAGATTGCGTTTTCCCGATCATCTTTATCCGCTTACTTGGAGCAGCCAAAGCTTCGCTGAATTTGGAATTTTGATTATATTACTGTTCGCTATTCTTTATCAGAATCGGCAGAGGGTAGAGAAGCTATTTAAACATGGTGTAATTTGGGCTGGGATGAGCGTTATTTGGGTGCTTTATGCATTTGTGGCTGCTTATATTGCTAAATCACCTTCAATGATAGTTATGCACCCTACACGAGCTACTGACTTGTGGTATTGCTTTGCTGGAATAGCATTAGTTTCAGTATGTGCTATTCAACTGGAAGTAAGTAGAGGGAAAGCAAGGTGGATTCTTGCCGCAATAGTCTTCGCCTCCAGCATTCTGATTTGGCATCAATTGGTTGGAACATACATTATTGCAGTTTGTTTAATCGCCCTTACTTTCCGACCCGTGTGGTACTACATTCTTGGTCAGGGGAGTACTAACCGTGTGGCTTTGTTGCTAACACTGATGGTTTTTCTGGTCGGATTTAAGAGCTTTCGATATCGTATATCACAGACTGGAAGTTTTGATGCAGCTTTGATCAGGCGACCTTCATCCTCTATGGAAGAAGTTATTAACTGGACAAGTGCAAATACTTCCATAGATGCACAATTCCTAGTAGAGTTGATCTCTGATTCGCGCTTGCCAGGTTGGGATGAGTTTCGGAGTCTGGCAAAGCGCCCGGTTTTCGTAACTTGGAAAGATGGTTCAGCAATACTTTGGGATCGACCGTATGTACAAGCATGGGCAGAACGCCTGAATGCGCTAGGTTTTGATATTACTAAGGAAGAGTCTACTAAGGCTGTAAAGAAACTTAAAAGTCTGTATAAAAACCTTCGGGACGAGGATATTAAACGACTTCAATCCCGCTTTATAATTAACTATTGGATCGTTCCAACGGCTCACCCTTCTGCGTTTCCTGTCGCTTTTCAAAATCAATCTTACAAGGTACTAAAACTCTAATAACTCTTACTATCCAATTGGCAGGTTTTTCAGAGTAATGATGCAAAATCTGATGTAGTCTTGGATGAGTCACCGCTCATCCGGCTCAACAATGGATTGCAGCTTTGACCCCCAGCTTTAGCATCTGGTTGCAAGGTATCGTTAGATTGCGATCGCTATTTGCAACGGAGTCAGCAATCCTATATTCCAAGTAAATCCCTTCGAGCAAACTTTGGTTACTTGTAGATTACTCGGCACTTCCTTTCTCTAAAAGGGTTGTTGGCTGGTGAATGCCTGTGATACACTTAAAAGTCTAGGGCGATTAGCACAGTGGTAGCGCACTTCCTTCACACGGAAGGGGTCACTGGTTCAAATCCAGTATCGCCCACTTACATTCTGTACAGATTTTTCCCTAGCTAAAGTTATTAAAGTAGCATCGGCATAAGCTCACCGAATCAACCTAGCCCCTCCCGCTACAGCACTCATCATCGATTTAATAGTTGCAGCAAGTCTAGCATATCTGGTTGAAAAACCGTGGCGGAGGCTTGGGAAAGCATGAGTATTTTAATATCCTAGTAGCAGCGAGCCGAACATATTAAGTAGCCGTGCGTCTACAGATAGGTTGCGAAAAAGCGTACCTTAATAATTGACTTATCTGGTATAGGGGTAACTTCTCACCATGAAATACGGGCGTGAAACGCTGGCAGTTTGCCAGCGAATTTTGATTGAATTATTACGACGGCGACGCAGCCTGATTTTTTGGTGTATTTTTCCAGTCTCTGTTTTGCTGATTAATGGGGTTATTCTGGCAGAAAATGCCAAGTTGTCTATGGCTGAGGCTTTTGAAAAGGCTGCTCCCTCAACACTGGTGGGTGCTGCACTATTTTTTAGTTGCTTGGGTGGTAGTGTAGCAACTGTGGTTGCAGAGCGAGAACAGCAAACCCTCAAACGTCTTTTTATCTCACCGCTTAGCGGAACGTCTTATTTCTTAGGAATTTTCTTAGCTCACAGCTGCATTGGTGTCGGTCAAGCCATTTTAGTTTACACGATTGCTGCTTTTTGGAATGCTCAGTTTCAGGGTTCTATTCTGTTAGGAATTCTGATTATTTTTTTGAGTATTATTTCCTATGTTGGTGTTGGGTTTATTCTCGGTACGCAGTTTGCTCGTCGCACAGAGGATGTCAATGCTTTGGTGGCAGCATTTGGGGTGCCTTTATTAATTTTAGGAGGTGCCTTTTTACCGACTTCGCTGTTTTCAAAGACACTGCTAAAAATTGCTAAGTTCAATCCAATTTATCACATGAATGAAGCCCTAATCGGCGTATCTGCTGATGGCAGTGGACTGGGAGAAATTGCATCTCACTTTTGTTTTTTATGCGTGTTTGCAATTTTAATGGTTGTAGGAGGATGGCTGTCCTACCAGCGGATGTTGAGTCTTGAAAGGAGACTGTAATTGTTTAAAAATAGGGATGTATACATAGTTTTTAACGTGGGGTTACGCTAAGCTTTACGCAAAAGCCAGCAAAATTTAATTTTATTCTCAGCGTAGTTGGCGATTTTTTGCCATACTTCTGTGTTTAAAGAATATCGTTCAGCTTGTAATCAATTAGGGAATATTGTGCTACGAATTGAGAAGCTAAATAAATCTTACGGAACGCGAGCTGTTTTACAGGAATTAACGCTGCATATTCCCCCCGGAGAAATTTACGGTTTACTGGGACCCAATGGAGCGGGAAAAACCACAACGATTAATATAATTTGTAATTTACTGAAAGCGGATAGTGGAGAAATTAAGATTAATAACCAACCTGTCTCAAACGCAACAAAAAATCTGATAGGGGTTGCGCCGCAAGAAAATTTACTTTATAAAACTCTAAGTTGTGAGGAAAATCTACATTTCTTTGCTCGGATTTATGGCCTAACAAATCAGCAGCGGCGTCAACAGGTAGAAGCAAGTTTAGTGGCTGTTAATTTATTAGATAGAGCAAAAAGTCCGGTGGAAACGTTGAGTGGTGGAATGCAGCGGCGGTTAAACATTGCGGTTGCTTTGGTACATCAGCCTAAGCTGATCGTTCTGGATGAACCTACGACTGGGTTGGATATTGAAGCGCGTTACGAAATTTGGGAGTTAATTCGGAATCTGAAAAATCAGGGGATTACAATTCTGCTCACAACTCATTTGTTAGATGAAGCCGAACGCCTTTGTCAAAAAATCGGGATTCTCAAAGGGGGTAGTATTTTGGCGGAGGGAAGTTTAACAGAGCTGCGGAAATTAGTGCCAGCAGTGGAAGTTGTGGTGGTGGAGACGCCGGAGGAGGAGCAAGCGATCGCTCGCGCTAAAAAATATAATTTCACTCCTCGGCGTTATGGGAATGATTTAGCTTTTTGGCTACCAGAACATCTAGAACTAAAGGAAATTATTTCCTGTTTTGATGGAATTCCTCTCGATTCGATTGCTCGGCAACCTGTACGGTTAGAGCATATTTATGTTGAGGTCACGCAGGGTTAAGAATTGCGCGATCGCAATATCTCTCCGTAACAGACAGACCAAAAATAAAGTGCAATATTAATTTCGCTGAACAACTTTGGGACACCCTCTAGCAAGACGGGAACTACATCGCCGCTTAACTTTAGCGAATCTACAGCGATCGCGCTGAACAGTAAACCGATACCACTGAGTAGCAGAATGTAGGGCGTTGATTGTATTTTCCGCCTGAAGGCTAATCCGTATCCCAAGGTCGCTATCGCATATACGACGATGGTTATTAACTTGGGAATTCCTGCTCTTAAAAGAATAATGTGAATCCGAAAAATTTCATTAATGAGAAACCCTCCAGTTATGATTGCCGAATACAGAATAAATGAATTTCGGGTTTGTTGTCGTTGAATCGTTCTCAGCAATCCAAAACTAAAAGTGCAAACAATGGGCGGTACCGCACATAATAATTGGAACGTATGAGTTAACAAACCCGCATTTGGATCGGCTGGGGCACGCGGCGGCTCGAATAGTATTCCTGCTGGAGAACCCAAGAATTGGGTATAGACAATTAAAGCAATAACTGCTAGGAAAGAGAAACTATTGACCCAAAAAGCAGAGCGGTAACTTGCCATAATTTAACCAGAAACGCTATCTCTTCAATAGAGATACACGATTCGCGCCAGCAGTTACGAATTATTACCGTAAGAAAAATAAGGTGATGGTTCGCCAAAAGCAATTTTCTATTTTTAAATCTGCTAATTAAATAAGAGAAAATAGGAGAAAGCCACCGCGATCGCTACTGTTGGCTCATCCCGATACAGCACTTTCACGGCTGACTCCCTAAAATTCTGATGCGAAAAATTCTCTGCGTTCCGATCACCAATTCCACATGACGGGGCTATCGTCTAGACGATCGGTGACAATCCGCCCAATTGCATCAATTTCCTGCAATTCATCAGTCGATAGTTTAATATCATCCGCCTTAGCGTTGTCTACGACTTGTTGGGTATTTCTCGCACCCGCGATCGCATTCGTTTGCGGTTGGGCAATTAACCACGCCAATGCTAGTTGAGCAAGACTACACTGATGGCTTTCGGCAATCGGACGCAGTTTATCCAAAGCTTGCTGGGCGCGTTGGTAGTTCTCCCCTTGAAAAAGCTTATTTTTCGCACGATTATCCGCTGGATCGAATTGATGATCGGAGCCGAATTTTCCAGTTAATAATCCTTGAGCGAGAGACGAATAAGCCAGAATTGAAATCTTGTTTTCAACGCAGTAAGGCATGGCATCCTTCTCCACCCAACGCCAAAATAGGGAATACGGCGGTTGCAAACTATCAATGCGTCCATACTGGGCGGCTTCTTCCAATTGGGCGCGGGAGAAATTAGAAACGCCAATTGCCCGAATTTTACCTTGTTCCTTCAGATGGTTGAGGGCGCTCATGGTTTCTTCAATGGGGACTATTTCGCTTTTGAACACCCCAGAGGGCCAGTGAATTTGGTATAGGTCGATATAGTCGGTTTTTAGGTTTTTGAGAGAGCGATCGCACGCTTCAATCACTTGGTCATACTTGAGATGATTGGCAAACACCTTGGTTGCATAAACCGCTTGGTCGCGCACGTCTGATAGCGCTTGGGCGACAATCTGCTCAGAATGCCCCTCGCCGTAAACTTCAGCGGTGTCAACTGTAGTGATACCGGCATCAAATGCCACCCGGATTGCTTTTATCGTGTCGGCGTCTTCAATTCCCACCCACATCCTTTTGCCAGCTTGCCATGTACCCATGACAATCGGAGAGATTTGAATGTCAGAAGTGCCTAAGTGTCGTTTTTCCATGCGTCAATCCTGGTTTATCGGCTTCTGTCTTCATATTAGGCAACACTTGGGGGAAGGGGATGCGATCGCTTGGTTGATTTTCAACATCAAATCAGCATCAAAGTAACGATGTTAACTGACCTGTCGTGTGGTCGCTGTTAGCCTGGAATTAGAATATCCGAGACTTATGCAATCTACGACGACCACGAAAACCACACCTCACGCCCTCAAAGAATGGGCGGTTGCTGTCGATGCCTTAGAACAAGGCAAAACGATTATGCTGCTACGCAAAGGCGGCATCCGCGAGGAAAACAACCGCTTCACCGTTGCCGAAACAGAAGTTTTGCTCTACCCGACTTATGAACATCAACAGCCCGATTTGCTGAAAGCGGAATATTCCAATCTGGTGCAACCCGTCGCCTCCGGTTGGCATCCAGAAACCATCCGAATCGGTGCTTGGGCTGAAATTACTGATATTTTGCCTGTGAGTGAAGAATCAGCGGTGAGAGGGCTGCTACCGTACCATATTTGGAACGAGCAATTTGTCAGCGATCGCCTCAAATGGAAGCCGCGTCAGCCGATTTATGTGCTGCTACTACGCACTTACAAACTGACTCAAGCGCAGATTATCGCTTACCGCCCGGAATATGGAGGTTGCAAGTCGTGGATCGATCTTGCAAGCGCGATCGCATTTGAGGATGCAAAACCTGTTTTAGATGATGCAGAATATGCCCAGCAAATCACAACAATTCGGCAAATAGCTAATTGGTGAGAGGTATTCCATTATCCGCTATGTCAAATCTGGCTAATTCGCCGTAATTCTCCGGAACCCCACCCCGCCATCTCCTGCGGCTCCGGCTCCCCTCCTCGCAAGCGGGGTGGGGTTCTTTTATTATGGAAACCGGACAGATTACCCATTACCAGGCATTGAATGCGTCAGCGGTAACTCTAAAGTAAACGTTATCTCTTCAGAAGCACTCCTGACTCGAAGAATGCCGCCTAAATGTTGGGTGAGTTTCTGCACCAGCGCTAATCCTAAACCAGTTCCGCCCTGCTTCCAGCGATCGGCACGGGGAATGCGGTAAAACTTGTCAAAAATGCGGGGTAGCTCTTCAGGCGGAATCTCGACCCCAGAGTTGCTCACCTTGATTTGCATCATTGCTGAAGCGGCACGAACTGTTACTGTAATGCGTTCTCCCGGTGGGGTATACTTGCACGCATTATTGAGCAACTCTGTCAAAATCCGCTCCATGCTGGCTAATTCCGAGACTAGGGTGGGCAAGTCTGAGGGAATATCAACCTGTAAGATTTGTTCGCGTTCCTGTATGCGGGAGCGAAATGATTCAATAATATTCGGCAACCACTCTGGTAGATCGATTGCCGTGGCAAGAAAGCTGGGATAAGACGCAGCTGCTAGCCGTTGCAAGTCTAGAAGGTCATTGATTAGCTCAGTTTCTCGGTTGCACTCTGTTTGCAATATTTGTAGATAGCGCTGAGAGCGATCGCCTGTCGGAGAAACCTTGAGCATTTGGATCGCCATTTTCATATTGGCGATAGGAGTCCGCAATTCGTGGGAAACCGTGCTGAGGAAGTCATCTTTGAGTTGATTGAGTTTCTCCAGTTCCTGCACTTGGGCAAGGGATGTTTGATAAAGTCGGGCTTGACGAATGGCGATCGCGCATTGATTGGCTACCTGTTTGACCAGCCGAATCTCCAGATTGTTAAACGTATAATCTGGGTGATGGAATAACCACAAATCCCCCAGGACTCCTTGATCGTCGAACATCGGACAAGCTAACATCGATGCCTGACCGTGGATAGAGTTGCCAGAGAAGGAACACAATTGAAAATGCTTCCCTTGCCGGAGGGGTCGATAAATTTCCGGAAAAGAAGCCATTTGCAAGACGCGACCCTTCGAGGAAGGCATTGAGGCGGCGTATTCGTAGCAAATCGTGGCAGTTTCTTGTTCCAAGTTGTAGAGCGAAGCATGGCAGCTGCTCATGTTGAAAGAGAGTGCCAACTCCCTAACCGCTGCTTGCAAAATTTGGCTTTCGTCCAGACTATCGCGGACTTTGTCTGTGATGCGTTTCAGCACCGCATCAAAGCCGAGTGCTTTTTGCAACTGGGTAGTACGTTTTTGCACTTGGCGTTCCAGATTCGAGTTCATCTGTTGCACCTGCTTAAACAGTGCCGCTTGCTCAATGGCGATCGCTAACTGATTCGCCAATGAAGTCAGTAAGTCAATTTCTAATTGCTGCCACTGTCGGGGTTGCGAACACTCATGGACACAAAGCAACCCCCACAGAATAGGCGTAGGGGAAGTGGTGCAAAACACCGCATTTGCTCCCGTATTTTCCGCGACGGTGAAGATTTCGTCCCTGCCTCTTTGCAAAATCGGGACTATCAAAGTCGCTCTGACTTGAATCTCAGCCAGTAGGTCAAAATGATATTTATCTAAATGTGCGGTATGAATATCTTCTATCGCGGTGATTTCCCCTTGTTGGTGGCGCTGGACATAAATGTCTCCTAGTGGTTTTGAGATGGTGCTTCCCTGGAGAGACTTACACCCAGAACCGACCGATTCCATCATCACGACTCCACTCCAGTCTGGCTGGAAACGGTAAACGATTACCCGGTCGGTCTGGAGCAATTCTCGGACTTCAATGACGGTTGTATTGAGAATCTCGTCTAAGTCTAAAGATTGGCGAATGCGTTGAGCGATCGCTGCTACCAATCGCTGTCGCTCAGTCTGTTGCGTTAAGGCGGATTGTGCGAGCTTCTGTTTGGTAATATCCAGAGTAGTGCCAATCATCCGCACCGCTCTGCCCGTTTCGTTGCACAGCAACTGGCTTTTTATCATCATCCAACGAATGCTGCCATCAGGCCAGACAATGCGAAATTCCTGTTCGTAGCCCTGATTTTCTTCCAAGGCACGAATTGCTGCTTGCTGTACGGATTCGCGGTCTTCCAGATGAATGTATCCAAAGAAGGCGTCATAGGTTTTCTCAAAGCTACCTGGAGCCAGACCAAATAGCTTTTCATTGTTGTCAGTCCAGGTCACTTGATTCGTGAGGATGTTCCAGTCCCAAATGCCCATTTGTGCAGCTTCCAGAGCTAGTCTCAATCGCTCCTCACTTTGTTGCAGTGCCTCTTCTGCTTGCTTGCGTTTCGTGATATCGAATCGAATTGCTAAATATTGGAACGGTTTTCCTTGGTCATTTAGAAACGGCACAATCGTAGTATCGACCCAGTAACAAGTGCCATCCTTCGCTCTATTTTTAATTTCCCCTTGCCAAATTTTTCCGTCAGAAATCGTTGCCCAAAGATTTTGAAAGAATTCTTTTGAATGGAATCCAGAATTGATCAAACGATGACTTTGTCCAATCAATTCTTCTCTGGCATATTTAGAGATTTGACAAAACTTATCATTAACATAGTTAATCGTTCCCTTCTCGTCAGTTGCTACTGCGATCGCCGCTTTATCTAAAGCAAACTTGATGTCTGATAATTCCTTTAACGATTGTTCTAATGCCTGTTCAGCTCGCTTACGTTCGTCAATATTTTCAATAACCGAAATGAAATACTTCGGCTCACCCGTTGGTTCGCGTACCAGCGACACAGTTAAATTAATCCAAACTTGAGAACCATCTTTGCGGATGGAGCGCTTCTCGATGGAATAGGTCTGAATCTCTGACGCCAACATTTGGCGGACGTGTTCAAGATCCGCATTCAAATCGTCGGGGTGAGTAATATCCTGAAAAGTGCGCTCTCGCAGTTCCTCTGGCGTGTAACCCACAATATCGCAGAGTTTTTGATTAACCAGTAACCACTGCCCGTCGATGCTGACGTGAGCGATGCCAACAGCAGCTTGGTTAAATGTTGCCTGGAAGAACCTGTCGCTTTCTGTGCGTGCCTCTTGCACTTGCCTACGGTTGCTGATATCGGTGAATATGCCGATCGCACCCTGAAATTGACCATTTTCGCCAAAGAGGGGACTGGTTCTAGCGAATACCCACAACTCTCGATCGTTTTTGCAACGCCAACGCCACTCATGCTGTTCTTGGGTTCCTTGCTGCATCCGCTGGTAATACGAGTGTGCTTCAGCAAGGTCTTCCTCAAAGAGGAAATCAAATGCAGGACGACCCAGGATTTCCTCACTTGAATAGCCGAGCATTTCGGCGGTTTGCGGGTTAACGTATGTCGTTTTTCCCTCAGCATCGATTATCCAAATGCCTTCACCCGTCGCATCCAGAACTCGCCGATACATCTGTTCGTTTTGGCGCAGCAGTGCCTCAGTTTGTTGGCGCTGATTGATTTCATGTTGCAATTGTTCGTTAGCTTGCGCCAGTTCCGCAGTCTGGTTTCTGACGCGCTTTTCCAACTCTTCATCAGCTTCGTGCAACTTCGCCTCTGTTTGCTGACACCGGGTTAATGCAGCTTGCAACGCTTCTTTGGCTTTGAGAAGCTTTAGAGTTTGTGCTTTAAGCCGCATATCAAACTCTCTAGACATTCTGCGTTTTAATCTGCTCATCATAACTAGCCGCGTTGCAAAGTACAGTGCTACGATTAGCTTCTTCTATCTTCTTCAGTTACGAATGCGATCGCTCACAAGTTTTCTGGACTGTAGAAGACCTTTAAGAAGCTACGCTCACCATTTTCCCGCTTCTTCCATCTTCAAGGCAGCGGATGCCGCGTATACCGACATAGGTTGTGCGATCGCAATCTTCTTTTCCCTAAAAGACATTTGCTTACTTTGATATGCTATAACTTTCTCCTTGAACAAGGACTTACTACCGACAGACCAGCATCAGTCGGGCATTTTGTCCGATTCCCCAGGCATGGTTTTGTGCCTAGATTTATTAGAGCCTATATAGATCCTATAGAGTTTCAGAAGGGTTACACGTTCCCGTTTTTGCGAATTTGGCAATCATCTACGCGGTTTTTTCATAACTTCATATCAATTTTATGTTTCATATTTTACTGAATACATCTTGCTTGTTATATATTTACACCGATTAAGTGCATTGCCGCATTTGCTGATGCGAGAGCTAAGTCAAAGGGAATTCACCCGATTGGCTAAGACTCAACTGTGCTACCGAGACAATGTTCCCCAAAAAAAGCGACTGGCAACGACCTTTGAGCAAAAGTAATTATAGCCATAGGTCAAAGACCTTGGGGGAGTGGCGTGAAGAATTTGTCTCAATCGGTTCGGCGTCAAAGCGATCGCATTGATGTTGAGTTAAGAATGAATGCTACTAGACAACTTATTCCACAATTGGCGCTATATACAACTAGGCTAAGTTACCAGTTTCTACTAGCTATTTTGCATAAATTGTCAAGAAAAAAGTGATAAGTTTTATAACTACATTGCGCGAGCTTGATTGGAGCAAAAATTTTGTGAGTTCTTTAGAGGTATGTTATTGTAAACGATTAATAAATCCAACTTTACTTGGAGCAGCAGTTCATCCTAAGAGATTTTCCGGTCAAATCAAGTCGAGCGACTTTGAGCCGTCTTAGCAACTCTTAGTTGAGCTGTATAGACAGCTATTGTTAAAGGAAGCTTCCTCCAAGCATTTACCCTAAGAAAATCTGCTCAAGGGTTCACCCCTTTTTTTGAGAAAGGAGTTTTCTGATGCCTAAACAAATGTCCTGGTTGCCTAAGTCTGCGACGGATGATGAGAAGATTTTGTATTTGCAAAATCAACCCAATGAACCCTGGCGACCTTACACAGCCTTTCCGCAATACGCTGTACCCGACTACCGCGAACCAGGAATTTCTAGGGGTTGGGCAACTTACCAAAAGTTAATCCGGACAGGCTGGACTTTGGTTCCTAGTGAGAAGGCGCAGGAATTTTCTATTATAAATTCAGAGCAAAGCTGATAAAAAATACCCAGCAAGTAAAGAAAATTAACAATATCAAGTGTAGAAATGCCTGCTACCCATAAGTCTCTGGAGACCGTTTTTGCTAATGCAGCGTTGATTGATATCTAAAACATTTCTTAGCTCCCAATCCTAGATAAATTGAGAACTAAGAAAAAGTTGCACAGGGCGTTAATTTCTGAATTGTTTTAATTGTTTGCGGAGTAGGGCGATTTCGGTACTGTTACCGCTTTCTTCGCCCATTTTAAATAATTGAAATTTCTTTTGAGCCAACTCGGCTGCGGTTTGAATGAAAGCGCGTTGTTGTTTGGGTGCTACGCGCAACCGCGCGAGGGTGTTGGAACGCCTTTTACAGAGTGCTTCGTAGTCGGCAGATGAAATTACAGTTGGAACTTCGTCGCTAAGGTATGTTTTAAGCATTTTGCGATCGCGATCGGCAGCGACAAACCCTAAAACAATCATTAAAGCTGCCAGGAACCCGTAATTCCACAAAGCGATCGCTAGGGTCGCACCACCGCTGGCTTTTGCTAAAATCAGTGCGCCATTGTGGATTAAATGGGCACTCATCGCCGCAATCAACCCGCCAGAGATTAGCAGTATTTTCGTAAACAGGTTATGGCGATGGCGTGCCAAACCAAAACCGATGCCGGTGAGGGCTGTCCAAAAGCCGTGCATGAAGCCCAAGACAATGACACGTAGCAGCAGCAGATGTCCCCATTCTTCCCACGTCTTTGTACCCTGCAAGTAGAGGATATTTTCTACATAGGCAAATCCGAAACCCGCCATCGCCCCATAGACAATCCCATCTACCCAGCCATCAAATTCTCTGCGATACCACAGGTAAATAATTGCTACAGCAGCGCCTTTGAGGATTTCTTCGGTGACGGGTGCATTGACAGCCGTGGTGATGAATTGACCCCCAAGACTTTCTGCACCAAATATCAGTTGGATGGGTACGTTTAGAATTAATTGCACAATGATGCCACCCACCACTGCTGGCAGCGCCCCCCACAAAAATGCCGCAATCAGGTAGCGTGTCGGTTCTTTCTCAAACCGATCGATGCTAATCACGATGCGGATGTAAATAAATGTAGGAATCGCTATTAGAATGGCTGTGATTAAGAATCTATCCATAGAGAGAGCTTTAATTTATTCGTTTATAACTTATTGCTCAGTCACTTGTCTGGTACTGTTACCCAAAAGTAATCAGCGATCGCTTTATCAGTTTGTGCAGGCTCTTCTACCGTAGGATTGAGTAGAATCGATCGCTGGATTATTTTATTGCCCAAGCGTCGAGCAACACGGCTGGGAATTCCATAGCCGTAGACTATATGAGCTTGTCCAGCCAGCACGACGACTTGATAATCTGGATGGGTTTTTAGAAACTGCGCGATCGCATCTGCCATTGTTTCATCCCACAGCACTTGGGCAGTGAAAAATCGCTCAAAGTTGGCGCTGGAACCATGACCGGCGACTTGATGTTGTTGAAAAGCCTGTTGTACCATTTGGCGATATTCAGGATTATCGGTACGGATTTCGGCATCTGGTGGAATATAGCGCCGTTCCGCGGCTGTCAGGCTTGCTAATCCTTGTCGGGCAACTTTGCGGGTGACTTCGCTGGGAGTATTTAAGGCTAAGACAGGCAGTTTCTTTTCCTTAGCAAAACCCAAAATTGGGGCGTAATATTCCCAAGAAAAACCCCAGCGTTTTTTATATTCGCTTTGTTCGATTAGCTGAGTTTCTGTTATCTTCCCCGCCAGATAGCGATCGAGTACGCCTTGATAGGGACGCTGGAACATCTCCATTGCAATGGCAATTTTCCGATTTCGCCGATAGAGTTCCTGAATTATCTCCAGTTGAGCTTGGTGATCTTCAGGGCTATCGTGGGTTTCCCCTAAATAAATGACGTTTACCTTTGCAAGTTGTTGCAAAACTTCGGGTGCAGTATAGCTTTGCTGCGTTTGAGGGCTGGAGATTGTTTGGGAATAAGCAGGCAAGGCACAGAGGAGGAAAATAAACAGCGACCAAGTGCAGAATTGGGTAAATGAGTATTTTTTCATAAAGAGATTGTGGCAGGAGAGCATTCTTATCAGCTTACTTATTTCCAGCTACATGAAAAACCCGTTTTCTTGGGGAAAACGGGTTTCTTGACGTTCAGTCGTTGCAACGATTGAGTTAAACCCCTTCAACTTCCGCCACCATCAACAGCGTCTTCAGTACAGAATCCGGGTTTAAACTGATCGAATCAATCCCCAGTTCTACCAAGAATCGAGCAAATTCCGGGTAGTCGCTGGGCGCTTGACCGCAGATACCGATTTTGCGATTAGTTTTCTTAGCGGCAGCGATCGCCATCTTCACCATCCGCTTCACTGCTTCGTTACGTTCGTCAAAAATATGCGCCACTAACGCAGAATCCCGATCTAAACCTAACGTTAGCTGCGTTAAGTCGTTAGAACCGATGGAGAAACCATCAAAAACTTCGGCAAATTCTTCAGCCATAATTACGTTACTGGGCAACTCGCACATCACGTAAACTTGCAAACCGTTTTTGCCTTGTTCCAAGCCATGCTTCGCCATCTCTGCTAACACCTTGCGCCCTTCTTCGGGAGTGCGGCAGAAAGGAATCATCGGGATAACATTTGTTAAACCCATTTCATCTCGCACCCGCTTCAAGGCTTGGCACTCTAAAGCAAAAGCATCGCGATAGTTTTCATCATAGTAACGAGACGCCCCTCGCCAGCTAAGCATTGGGTTTTCTTCTTTGGGTTCAAATTGCCTGCCTCCCAAAAGATTGGCGTATTCATTACTCTTGAAATCGCTCATTCGCACTACTACCGGATTGGGATAGAAAGCAGCGGCAATTCTGGCGGCTCCTTGAGCTAACTTATCCACAAAATATTGAGGTTTGTGTTCATAAGCTACCGTCATTTCCGCAATTTTTTCTTTAGCTTCTACATCCTCCAATTTGTCGTAAGAAATCAAAGCTAAAGGATGGGCTTTGATGTGATTAGCAATGATGAATTCCAGCCTAGCTAATCCTACCCCATCATTAGGAATCGCTGAGAGGCTAAATGCTTCTTCAGGATTGCCTACATTCATCATAATTTTAGTGCGAGTGCGGGGTAGGTTCTCCAGCGGAATTTCTTGAACTTCGTAGGGTAATAATCCGGAATAAACCCGTCCTTCTTCTCCCTCAGAACAAGAAACCGTAATTTCTTGACCTGTTTTTAAAATATCTGTACCATTTCCGCAACCCACAATGGCTGGAATTCCCATTTCTCTGGCAATAATTGCCGCGTGACAGGTACGCCCCCCTTTATTCGTAATAATCGCGCTAGCTTTTTTCATGATTGGTTCCCAATCAGGGTCAGTTTTATCAGTGACTAAAACTTCCCCGGCTTGGAACAAATCAATTTTGTTCGCATCGAGAATTACCCTGGCTTTGCCCTGCCCGATTGCCTCTCCAACGCTACGCCCTGTTAGTAAAGGTACCGCCTGCTGCCCTCCTACCAGATGATAGCTACGCAGAACTGTTTTACTCTTTTGCGATTGCACTGTTTCTGGGCGAGCTTGGACGATAAAAAGCTCATTAGTAACGCCATCTTTTGCCCACTCAATATCCATCGGCATATCCTTGCCGTGGACATCGCTGTAATGATTTTCAATCAAGCAAGCCCACTCGGCGAGTTGCAAAATTTCGTCATCGTTGAGGGCAAATTTCCGTTGCTCGCTTACGGGAACTCGCTCATTCTTAGTGATTTTGCAGCCTCCCTGATCGCACACTAATTTGAATTCTTTGCTGCCCAGTCGTTTGTCAATAATTGGGCGGAATCCATCTTTTAAAGTGGGCTTGAAAACCAAATATTCATCAGGGTTGACTGCCCCTTGAACTACATTTTCCCCTAATCCGTAAGCGGCTGTAATTAAGGCGGCATTTTTAAAGCCGGTTTCGGTATCAATCGAGAACATGACACCAGAGGAGGCTAAATCCGAACGTACCATTTTTTGCACGCCGACGGAAAGCGCAACATCAAAATGGTCGAAGTTCTTGATGTGGCGGTAAGAAATCGCACGGTCGGTAAATAGGGAGGCAAAGCATCGATGACAAGCTGCCAAAACTCCTGGAGCGGTTTGAACGTTTAGGAAGGTTTCTTGTTGACCCGCAAAACTAGCATCGGGCAAATCTTCAGCAGTGGCAGAGGAGCGAACAGCTACATCCATGTCAGAGCCATAAAGCTTGCACATCTGTTGGTAAGCTGCGGTAATTGCTGTCCGTAGTTCCTCAGGGAAAGGCGTATGCATTAACAATGCTCGTGCCTTTTTTCCGCGTTCCCGCAGGTTGTCGAGGTCTTCAACATCCAAGTCAGAAAAGAGCGATCGCAGCTTGTCTTCTAATCCCGCTGATTGAATGAAATAGCGGTAAGCATACGCCGTTGTGGCAAACCCGTTGGGAACATTGACTCCCTGGCGGGTTAACTGCTGAATCATTTCCCCTAAGGAAGCATTTTTTCCGCCTACCAAAGGGATATCGATAATTCCAACTTCATCGAACCAGAGAATTAGCGATCGCTCTTTGGATAAGTGCAATGACCTTTCTGCCGCTGCTGTAACCATAGCTTTTTCTCCTTTTGTAGCTTTAGTCTAGCGATGGCGAGGCTGAGAATGGGTAAATTAGATCACTTCTTCATTAATTTTGTAATTTCTTTGGGATCACTGCGAAATCAGCCGGTTTTGGTTATAATTTCCAGAGATTAAAGCTGCCAATTAGCAAAAATGTCCTCGATAACAGGTCGGAATAAAGCTTAAAGAATTCAGGATAAATACTGAGGGATCGAGGATAAAGGTAAACAGAGTTTATAACTTTCGCCTTTCCTGCTCAAACTTTTTTACCCTTTAATTAATTAATTCCGATTTCCAGCCAAGTCCTTGTAGGCTGAGAATTGTTCTCTTGATTCCTTACCGAGGTACAAAGCAAAACGATAAAAGCCTCCCTATCTTCTTGCACGCACAACAAAATAGCAGACCAAATGGAAAAAATTCCCCCATCTCTGTGAAGTTCGGGGGCAAGGAAGGAGCTGTTGTAGAGCAATCAAAAAGAGTAGGCGATCGCGTTTGCGATCGGAGATTGGGAATGTTACAAGCGAGCATGCCCTGTATTGCTGAGATACGCCCCCACGTTTCTAGCGTGGGGCTACATAAACGAAGTTTGCCGGGAGCAGGCTAAAATTCTTAGTCTGTTCTCGGCAGCCGTTGTCCTCGCAAGCCTCCACCCTTCAGGGTGGAGGCGCATGATGCATTGGGATGCTCCCAGTTAGCAGTTCCCTATCACCCAAGTACCACGTTTCCAATCTCCAGGCACTTGTCTCAAACTTTATATCTCAACCGGGTTACTTTCCATTTGACGATGGCTTGATTGAACAGCGATCAAACCATTCCTGGTAAGTTGCCTGATGTTCTGCGTCTTCTAGAATGATTTCCACTCGGACTTTGGCACACCCATGCCCACGCTGATGCGCGATCGCATCTAAAATTCGACTTGCTGTTCTCGGTGAATCAAACTCACCTCTAACTGTTGGCTGAGTATCTAAACTTGTAGTTTTAGCGTCGATACTTGTAGATTTAGCGCCGATAGCTGCTTCAATCAGCTCAAGACCAGGAATTTCTCCTTGTCCTAAATCAATTTCTGCAAGCTGTTTGTGTTCGGGGCTGATTTGTTCAACAATTAGAATTTCGCGGCGGACTGGCACCTCTACCATGCGCGTTTCGATTTCTTTGCGAACGATAACTTCACCGACTTTATGTTTGTTGCTGTCAATGACTAATCGTTCTTCTAACAACCGGAAGATTTCTTCCTCGACAACTTCTGACTCTGTACTAAAAGTATTAGAAGCATCCTCTGGCATACTAGTTTGCTCCAGTTCTTCTGGGTGATTATTTAATTCATCTGGCGTTGCTATGAAAGAAGCAGTTGAGGCATCTGTTACTTCCCACTCAGCTTTCGTTGAGATTGGTGAAGTTTCTAAAGGCTCTACATTCGTTGTTTTTTCTAAGGGTACATATTCAGGCAAATACTGGGTTTCCGCTTTGCTAATGTCTACAAACAGAGTTTTTGTAGACGAGTCCACCTGCTGGATATGCTTGCTTCGGATGAGAAATAATGGGGCATTTTGATTTAGCCCTTCTTGAGATATCACTAAGTTTAGCTGACGGTCTGAATCGAGATTTACATCCTTCACCTTTCCTAACAGCAAATTTTCCCGATCTCTGACTGCAAAAGATTTAAGTTTACTTTGCAATTTATTTAGCAAGACATTAATTCTGACATCGTTTCGCCTTGCTCCTTGCCCTTGTGCTAGCATTTGATGGTTCATTTTAAAAACTTCCTAAACGATCTTGAAGCAAAATTCGATTTTTTATTCCATTTATGAACGGGTGTTTATATAGATAACAAGCAAGTCATCATCCCAGTTTGAAGTTTAGATTTTGGATTAGGCATGGCGAAAGGGGATCTTTACCAGGAGCATATTCGCTTTGTTAGTAACGAATTTTCGATTGCGTTGTGTGACTAATCGTTACCCAACCGACAAAAGACAATGGTAATACAATCCCATATCCGCCATTTCAAAATTTGCAGCCCTTTTCCTAAACTCAAAAGTTTCTAGCAAGACTTGACGAATAAACACCCGATAATGCTTAAGCGTTTTATTGAAAATTAGGTGGTTGTATAGTTGGCATCCATCCAACAGCGAGGTAGGCTTTCTCCAGAAGGAAAAATTAATTCTTTCTTCTCAAAAGAAGCTTTTTCCTGTTCCTCCTGCCCTGCTTGATCTCGCCCAGAAATTGCATCATTATTAGGGTTGAACAGCTCCTCAATATCGAGAACTTCTATCAAATCGCCGGTTTGTTTGTTTTTGAGAAACATGAAGACTTTCTAAATTAGGTTATCAGGTGCAAGTTAGTGGTAGGAAAACCCTACCTCTAAAGGTGCAGGCAGAGCTAATAATTTGCCCTGCCTGCATGGTTTTTACTCGCTTAAATCATCGGTGACTTAATCGCTCGTTGGAGGGCTTCTTAAATCCGATCAGAAGGTAAGTTAGTAGGGCGGTTAATAGTAGCTTTCCCGTCCGTATTCACATCTAACTCTTCACGACGAATCGTTTCTTCTGCGTCAACTGTTTCGTGATCTACAACTTTCTTAACTCTGACTTCCTCACGCACAAAAGCTTCTTTGTGAATGTCAGGAGTTTCTTCGTAGATTTCCACGCGGGCAACTTCCCCTTCGCGGAAATCAGCTTCGCCAGGAGTTACGGCTGTTCCAGCATCTGCTGGAGTAACTCGCTCAATCACCACTCGCTCTTTTTCAACTGGTACTGACACTCGTGCAGTTTCGGTTTCAATGTGCTTACCAACCGTAACTTCCCCGGTTTTAACGCGAGTTTTGTTAGCAATCAACCGCTCTTGGTACAGTCTGAGAGTTTGATGATCCCGATCGTTCAGTCCGTACAAATTCGGCTCTTGCTGATAGTTGTAGGTACTCCGATCGTAAGCGTCAATGTTAGGCGTAGCCGCTGCATAGGAGGTATCAACAACAGGTGCTGCATCAACGTTAGCAGAGGTAGCAGAGGCTCCAGTAGAGGGAGTGCGATAAACGCCTCTTACCCGTTCTTCATAGTCGTAATCAGTCCTGGTAGCTTCGTTGAACTCTGGTAAAGCTTCTGCTTGCTCTCTGGTCATGCCAATTGCGTAAACCCGATCCGTGTTGTAATCGATTCGCGAACGACCAATTGGTAGTAAAACTTTTTTGCCAAAAATCCAAAAGCCTAGGTCAACAACTAAATACCGAAAATGACCTTCTTCATCAACTAGAACATCGCTAACAGTTCCAATTTTATCGTCGGTACTACTTTCTGAATAGACCCCCATTCCATGAAGGTCATCTCCTTCAAACGTCTCGCTGTAGTTTGGATCAAAGTCAGTGAGTTTTAAAAGAGGCATGATTTTGTTTCCTCAAAATTATTTCTATATTTGCGATTTTATTAATTTTATTAAGTGTTTCCATCTCCCTAGCGACTGAATTAACTCGCGTTAAGTAACTCCTGCAAAAATTAAATCGAAGGATTTCAATATTTAAACTTGAGTTATTGAAAATGTAACTTGGTGGTTGAGCTTGAGTTTTTTAGGCAGTAACTGATAGCTAGAAATATTAAGAAATATTAATTAAGAGCAAGTTAAGATAAACAAATGCGTATTCCTAAGGGCTGAAAAACAAGTAAAAATTAAATCAGAAATAGCTAATAGTATCCAAGAAGTTCAAAAATTAATCTGCCTAACGGTAGAAAATGAGGATGTATAATCAGTCGTGGTTCAAGCAGGTGCAAAAGCACCGTGCGATCGCAGTCATTCGCGCACCGCAGATGGAGCTGGGTCGCCAAATGGCTCATGCGGTTGCGTCTGGGGGAATGCAGTTGATTGAAATTACTTGGAATAGCGACAACCCAGCAGAATTGATTGGTAATTTGCGATCGCAATTACCCGCGTGTACGATTGGCACGGGCACTGTATTAAATCGGGAACAGCTTAAAGACGCGATCGCTGCCGGTGCCCAGTTCGTCTTTACTCCCCACGTTGACCCAATCTTAATTCAGATAGCAATGGATAGCGGCGTGCCGATGGTGCCGGGGGCGCTGTCTCCAACGGAAATTGTCACCGCGTGGCAAGCCGGTGCCAGTTGTGTCAAAGTGTTCCCCGTCCAAGCGGTAGGCGGTGCCAGCTACATCAAAAGTCTGCAAGGGCCATTAGGACATATTCCCTTAATTCCGACTGGGGGGGTCACGGTAGAAAATGCTAAAGCCTTTCTCGCGGCTGGAGCGATCGCGGTCGGACTTTCCGGCAGTTTATTTCCTCAAAACTGGGAAGCCAATGCCTCGTCCTCTGGATGGGAGGCGATCGCCAAACGCGCTCAAACTCTGATGCAATTGGTGAATGACCCGACAAGCTGAGTTACGATTGAGCTAATAAAAGACCGACATTAGTTGCTCCTAGCAGCTAATCAGAGCTTTTCGCTGAATTTTTCTAACCGATCCACCGAGTGAGATGATTTGCCATGAAAAGCATCATTTCTGCTACTTTGCTGCATCGCCCAGTTGCATTTTTTGCTGGGGCGGTGGTGGCGCTTACGGCTTTGGATGCTGCTTTCGCACCCGCGATCGCTCAAACAAAGCAGCCGATTGTGGCTGCAAAAATGCAGGAATTGCAACAATCCGATCAACGCTGGATTCAGATTGACCTGTCCAAGCAACGACTGGTTGCCTGGGAAGGTGGAAAACCCGTCTATGCAGTGGTTGTTTCTACCGGCAAACGTTCAACCCCCACTCGCACCGGCACGTTTGCGATTAAATCTAAGCATCGGTCTGCCAGGATGCGCGGGGCTGATTATGATGTTCCGAATGTTCCTTACACGATGTATTACCACGGTGGTTATGCCATCCACGGTGCTTATTGGCATCGCCGGTTTGGAACTCCCGTTAGCCACGGTTGCATCAATGTAGCCGTTAATCATTCTAAATGGCTATTTAACTGGGCTGCGGTGGGGACGCCCGTCGTTGTCCATAAGTAAGAAGGAAAGTAAATAAAAATAAATAGTTTTTTTGGCTCTAGAACCCTCTTTTATGGAAAAATCTGGAATAGATTCCCAAAATCTATCTAAAGATGGTTTTAGCTAACTATCAGATAGGGAAACCTAACCTTAGCTACTTTCCTAGACCCGAAAGTGAGGTGTGTCATTAAAAGCCAAATTTGCTTTGCTTGGTTACGTCGTTCTGGAACCTTCTGGGCAAGTATTGCCCTGATCTTTGCGACTTTGTTTTCTTGGTCAACGCCCGCTCTGTCAGCATCAAAGTCAGTCAGGGCAAGGGAGACAGCCGAACAGCCATCGACGAGAAGATCAGTGCGATCGCGCAGAGCCATGCGGAAGCGCATCCGAGTTCGGAGAACAGCCGCCAGCAACAGGGTTCGCCGAGGCAGAAGAATTGCCAGCAACAAGGCTCGCGTTCGTAGAAGAGTCGCCAGCAACAGGGTTCGTCGTACAAGAGTCGCCAGTAACAGTCTTCGCGCTCGGCGATCGCAACGGCGCTGGATTGAAGTAAACCTTTCAAAGCAACGGTTAATTGCCTGGGAAGGTGGAAGACGGGTTTATTCTGTCCGAATTTCCAGTGGTAAGCGCTCCACTCCCACTCGCGTCGGGACTTTCAGGATTCAATCAAAGCATCGCACGGCTCGGATGCGAGGAAGAGACTACAACGTTCCTAATGTACCCTACACGATGTACTACTCTGGCGGCTATGCCATTCATGGAGCTTACTGGCATAACCGCTTTGGCACGCCAGTTAGCCACGGCTGCGTCAATGTGCCAGTCGCTCAAGCTCGCAAGTTGTACAGCTTCGCCTCACATGGCACAAAGGTGGTTGTCCGTCGTTAAGGGGTAACGGGTAATATCAAATGCGTCATCAAAGAACCCCACCCCCAACCCCTCCCCGCTTTTCCGGGAGGGGAGCCGGAGCCGGAGTGGGAGCGGGAGCAAAAGGCGATCGCTCTGTTGGTGGTGGGTTTCTTCTTAATTGCGGGTAATTAACCGGATCAAACCTAGCTCAGCTCAACGACCGGCTGATTGTCCAATAAAGTTTGATTGGTCAGCAGGTCTTCAACGGTGATTCGCAGGAAGCGATCGCGATCGACGCGAAACATAAGTTTAATGCGATCGCTTCCTGGGTACCCTGGTGGTGTCAAATTGGCAATGGTACGGGCACCCTGGCGGTCGTTGAGGGGTTGTACCGATGTCTGGTCGCTGCCCAGACGACGGGTAATTAAGCGATCGCCATCGAAATACACTTCAGTTCCACCTGTTTCAGCACCTAATTCTCCGACAATTAATTCAATGCTGGGTTGGTTTTCCACCGAAGCACCTAGAACTAATTCCACAGGTTGGCTCATCGGGTAAGCTTGACCTGAATTAATCAGTTGATGCCAGTTGTGGCGGTTATTCCGGCGATCCCAGTAGCGGATGCCATAGCTGTGGTAGAGAAAATCTTGCAGTTCGACGCCTTGACTCAGTTGCAGGGCACCTTGCGCGATCGCTTCAAACGGGCGATCGCAACGAATTTTGCTGGAGTCAAAGTATTGCTGCACCCACGTCTGTACGGCGGGGATTTGTACAGTCCCGCCCACTAATAAGACAGCATCAATATCTGACACTTCGATGCCTTGCCGACGCGCTTGCTGCAACACTTGAGTCATTGACTCGTCTAAGCGAGCAAAAAATTGGTGTTCTGTGAGGATGGCTTCAAAGCGATCGCGATTGAGTTCTAATTCGTAACTCTCAAAAGTTTCATCATTAAAATAAACCTCGTTCGCCTCGGTTTGCACAGATAACTGAATCTTTAACCGTTCTGCCAGTCGTGTCGTCAAAGGGGTCGGCTTCAATCCCTGAGTTTTGGCAAAATAATCAACAACCCAGTTGTCCAGATCCGAACCGCCTAAATTTTGTCCAGCTTTCGCTAATACCCTTGCAGTTTTTGCCTTCTGTCCGGACTTTTCAGCTAGCTGTTTTTTTCCCCATTTGAGAATAAAACCCAGTGGCTTCTGAGTTTCTGTCATATCCAGCCGCACCAGGGAAAGATCCAGCGTCCCGCCGCCAAAATCTACCACCAGCACCACACCCCCATCTTTCATTCCATAGCCCAAAGCGGCGGCTGTCGGTTCATCCAACATCCGCACTTGTTCTACTGGAAGAGTTTGGCATACCTGCCCCAGCCACTTGCGGTAAGCTTCAAAGCTGTCTACTGGCACCGTTAATACCAGAGACTGTCCTACATCTGGGGTAACGGTATGGAGTTTCTCAATCAGCTGGTTGAGGAACCATTGTCCGACTTGCTCAAAAGTAACGAACTGCCCATCTAATTCTGGGAGGAATCCTTGAATATCAGCCCCAATTCCTCGTTTAAAGCTGCGGAAAAAGCGGGCATCGCTAGTGAGGTCGAGACCGCGATCGCGTACAGCTTGCCCCACCACCACCGTCGAGAGTGCCGCATCCTCAACATAGAGCAAACTGGGAATTAGGGGGGGATTCTGCCCAGCGATGACCGATAACCCAGGTAAACTCACGGTTTCTGGTTGCTGGAGGGCTGGATTCCAGCGAGCGATAACCGTATTGCTAGTTCCAAAATCAATTGCGATCGCCATTCAGCTTCACACCGACAAACCGGCATCACGTCCTCAAGGATTTTATCAACGAATCTCCCTGTTTCCCTTCAAACTCAGTTTTCCTGCTTTTTTTGTCTGACTTAAAGGCTACTAAACCTCTATGCTGTCGAGGTTATAGCTTTTTTAGTAGTTTAATATACATTTTCTTGCCTTTTGTCGATTTCTCTGGTATTTTAACAACTCCCTCTTTGGACGCATGGCAAGTAAAAGAAACATTTTTTAACATAGAAGTGTCAAGGGGAATGTCAGGAGTTATCAAAAGTCCTCAAGCCCTTTAATCGCTAGATGACCATTCAGTATTTTTAGAAAAAGGGCTGAAAAGATGAATAACCAGCAACCAACAGAAGCTGCTAATTTCTTAGCAAACTTCAAAATTGGTCTATGGTTCTTCGGTATTTCCTTCTGGCTATTTGGGATTACCGATAGAAGTATTGCTTCATTATCAGATGGATATCTTTCTGTCATTGACATCGCGCAACTAGGCACGGCGACGTTTTTCTTTGTAAGTTGGTTGCTTTTAAAGCCAACCTCAAGGCAAAAGCAGGTTTAAGACAGGTGGCATTCGGAGGGTTTTTCCAGAGGGTATCGAGTGCCATTGGCACTTGATGAAGTAGACGATCCCAAATGCGATCGCTTCTATACAAGCTTCCAAGCACCATTAGGAGTGCTAAAGCCAAGCATAAATCAATAGAAAAATCTCAATCTTTTGAATTATTATGTCTAGCAATATTCTTCAAAACACTGATTTTAAACTCATAAACAATAATCAATACCTAGAGATTTCTCTATTTATCACCAACTTCAAGAATGGAATTTGGGTATTTGGAATTCCCTCTTGGCTATTCGGACTCACCGATAGAACGGTTGCTTCCTTTGCTGATGGCTATTTATCAGTAATAGAAGTTATCCACTTATTTACAGCTTCTTTTTTCTTCCTAAGTTGGCTGTACTTAAGACCCGATCAAAACTTAACGGGCGATAGTTTAGGCACAATCCAAAACTACCAAGGCGATGCAAATCCTTACCAAGATGAAGGATATTTATCTACAGTTCAAGATAGAATGCTTGAATTGCAAGAGCAGCATCAGCATATGATAGGGCAGGAATATATTCTACCTTTTCCCTACGTCTGCCAAATCTATCATTTATTAAATTTAAAACATCTGGAAAGTATTCACAACTTTAGCCTGAATAATTTACGGGTTATTAATGTGAGTCATTTCCAGCCTACAGCCATCGGTGGAATGGTGAAATTTCAAACTGTTTTAGATTCTCCAATCAATCCTTTAAGAATTTGGAGACAACCAATCGTTGAAGTGGACTTAACATTGCATAGTCCCTATACGGTTGAACTCAGCATTCCGGTTTACAATGGCAAAAGGATCGTTGTAATTTTCAATGCCATTCCGCTCAGCGACACCGAACATAAGTTCCTCGTAGACATTTACAGTGACTTAGAGTGGCCCAGACCTTTATTGCAATTTATCTTGCATTTTGCCTCTTGTTTGACACTCTTTGAAGATTTGCCTTACCTACAGAAACTAGCTGAAAGAAATATACAGCGGTTGGTCAGCTTAAATAGGGTTTCAAATCATGAAACAATGTGGCTCTTTCAAAGATTTGTAGACCTCTACGGTTCGAGTATAGAATCCTCGGAAACCAAAGCAATTAAAGCGATTGATGCGTCGCAAGAAGCTACTCTTTTAAGCTAAGACAGCGGAATCTAAGGGGTGCTGGGTTTCGTTTCAAGGGTTCAGGCTACGGAATTTCGGCTAAAGATAGGTGCTATTCAGGTTCAGTTGAATGGCACTGATTTCAGTCTTAAACTAAGGCTCTAAACTAAAGTTTGGGCTGAAAGCTCGTAACCCGTCAAAACGGGTTCAACGCTCACTCAGTCAGTTTAATTTAGCTTGATATTGCTTCTGGGTGTGGAATTTATCTCCAGGCTCATGGCGGCGGTTCTATTCAGATTCAGTTTCTTGCTTGTTGCACAAAGTATCCAGCAAACGGGATCTATCTGTTTGCAAGTCAAATAAATGTAACCCAAACTTCTCTGATAGTTCCTCAGACACCTTTATTCCCCTGACGCTGCTGCCGTGCGAGTCTAGCGGGGGTGAAAAAATTGCAATGCCCATTTGCTGTGGCACAACCACAATCAGTCCGCCCGATACTCCACTTTTAGCGGGAAGACCCACTTTATACGCCCACTCTCCGGCAAAGTCATACATCCCGCAAGTGTACATGACTGTCAAAATATCTCTGATATAACGGGAATCAACCGCACGCTCCTGGGTGATCGGGTTCATGCCGTTGTTCGCGAGAGTCGCTGCCATCACTGCCAAATCGCGGCAATTCACCATCAAAGAACACTGCTGAAAGTACAAATCCAGTGCCTCGTCAATTTTCGCGTCGATCATGCCAAAATTGAGCATCAGATGCGCCATTGCTCGGTTGCGATGCCCGGTCGTTCGCTCTGACATGAACACGGACATATCAATAAATAGGTTGTGTCCAACGTAACGCTGAAACATATCCAGCATCCGGTTTAAGCGCTCAGTTGGTCCCACTCCTTTAATTAAACTGGTGGTAGCGATCGCTCCCGCATTTACCATTGGGTTATAGGGTCGCTTTGAGGATTCATCCAGCTTAATAATGGAGTTAAAAGCATCGCCAGTGGGTTCCACTCCCACCCTTTTTACAACGTAATCGCGCCCATGATCTTCCAGCGCCATTCCGTATACAAATGCTTTGGAAATCGACTGAAGGGTGAACAACTGTTCCCAATCGCCGATTTCATAAACTTGACCATCCACGGTAACAATACATATCCCGAACCAATCCGGATTTGCCTTGGCGAGTTCCGGGATATAGTTTGCCAATACACCTTCATGAATTGACTTGTACTTGGTGTGCAAGTCGTTGAGAAAGTCTTGCAGGATGGCACTTGCCATTGGTAATTGGTAATAAGGAATGGGTAATCGCTAATTGTTTCGGGTGACATTAGCGATTAGAAATTAACGTAAACTTGCCGCCGCTTGTTTGATGGGTTCAAGCAAATCTAACGGTACCTGAAGCATATTCAGCGTACTGCGATCTGGAGTTTTTGGATCGGGACTGGGGCCATGATAATCGCTGCCGCCTGTCATCAGTAAGCCATATTCAGCGCACAACTTTTTGAGATTTTGAATTTCTTTGGCGCTGTGGTTGGGATGATAAACCTCAACGCCCATTAACCCAGCAGCAACCAATTCTTTCAGCACTTCCGCAACATCACCGCCTCGGAACAGGTAGGGATGCGCCCACACAGGCACGGCACCGCAAGAACGTAACATGGCAATCCCTTCAACAATCGAGAATTTCTCGTAATGCACATAAGCTGGTTTATCATCCCCCAGCAGACGATCGAAAGCTTCCCGCGATGACTGAAAATAACCTGCTTTTACGAGGGCAGTCGCAATATGAGGACGCCCTGGTGCCATGCCTTCGCCTAATTCAGGTAACTGAATCGGGTAGCCTAATTCTGCCAATTTAGCGATCATTTGTTGCGATCGCCGTTTCCGTCCTTCTAGGCGATCGCCCAAAGGTTCCCGCAGCTTCTGTTCATCCGGGTAAAAGCCCAAAATATGTAAGGAACAGTTATTGTGAACGGTACTGAGTTCCAATCCAGGGACAATTTCCAGGTTATGCAGTTTGGCAGCAGCAAACGCCTCATCCCAGCCATTCATCGTATCGTGATCGGTAATGGCAAGGGCGCGGACTCCGGCACTCATCGCCGCGTTAACGAGTTCGCTGGGTGTGAGGGTGCCGTCTGAGTAAGTGGTGTGGCAGTGTAGTTCTAGCATTCTTTAATTGTCGCTTGATTCACGCTCGGTAAGATTGTGGCGGACTAAACTCGACGAAAGATGTCTTGGCAGAACTCTAGCGCTGTTTTCAAGTCGCTGGTTTGCTGCGGATACGCAACTTCTGGACGGGCGATCGCAACTAAAGGAATGCCTAACTCTGCGGAAACTCTGCGCTTGATCTCCTCTCCCCCAGCAGTTCCCGATGCTTTCGTCACCACCAGGGAAATGTCCCACTGACGCCAAAGTGCCGTTTCCAATTCAGTAGAGATGGGGGGGCGAATCGCAATCAGTTTATCGGGTGCAAACCCTGATTGTAAAGCTGCTTCCAGCGCTGTTACGGAAGGAAGAATTCGGGCAAATAAAGTAGACTTTTCTTGCCAAGGACGGAACCGGGACAAGCTTCGATAACCAATTGTCAGTAGCACCCGTTGCCCTTGTAAGTAGTCTCCAGATAAAAGCGTGTCGAAACTATCTAGCTCTATTACCAGCTGCTTCTGTAAGCTTGCATCAATAACCGGACGCTCGTAGCGGAGATAGGGAATCTGTTCCTTTTGGGCAGTTGCGATCGCTATCTTGGAAATCTCCGCCGCATAGGGATGAGACGCATCCAAAATCGCCACAATTCCCTGCTCTTTTAAAAACCAATCCAACTGCGCTGCATCCAGATAGCCCACCCAAACTTGCAAGGAGGGTATTGATGGATACAGCGTTCTAGCGGCTTCTGTAGTGACAGTAACAATGCAGGGTAGATGGAAACGAGCGATCGCTTTTGCTAACTCAGCACTCTCCTGAGTGCCCCCAATTAGCCACAGGCGTTGCTCAAAGGATGAAGAATTCATTGTTTCTGATTCATCCCTCACCCTTTATCCTTCTTCTATCCCTTGAGTGCTTTTCTAAAGTTCTGACGATAGGATTTATTGCCAATTATCAAAGCAGGCCATAAGAGAGCCAGAACAAGCCGACCTTGGCTGAAATTCGTTCGGCGGAACCCCTTCCAGAATCTCCATCCGCCGTATCCATAAGCCCCTAGAAATAATAAGCCTAATAACGTACCCATTCAAACAATCCTCATTAACCCATTAAAACTGACTGCATTTTTGTCGCCACCAGCAACTGTTAATCTTTCCAACACTGTTTGAGACATCCACCTTGGGCAGTTCCAGAAGATTAGAACATTCTGCTTCATCTCTCAAGTGTAAGCTAGACTACGCAATTGATTCCGGCTACACGGCAAAGTAGCATTGATTCAGTTCTAACCTATCCGAGGTTGAGTTGTAGCTGCACCCTCAAGATGTAACAAAAGCAATTTTCTGGAGCGAGGAGCCAGCAGATACCAGCAATCAACGAGATAATTAGGGAGTCGCCGCTAAATTTAACATCTGCTTTAAAATGAAAGCCTCAAAGGATTTGCCCAGAGTCAAGGCTGCACTCTAATCTTATGAGGGATACCTTAAATTTCAAGGGTATAGGAGACTAAAAGACAAGACTTAGGTCAACTCAAATCATCAAGGTCACGCCCGTACCATAACAAAGAATCAGGAGGACTTATGCGAGCAGTGCTGATGGCTGGCGGTTCGGGAACGCGGCTGAGACCGCTGACGTGCGATCTTCCCAAACCGATGGTGCCGATTCTGAATCGACCGATTGCAGAACACATTATCAATCTGCTCAAGCGGCATCAGATTACAGAGGTTATTGCCACTCTGCACTATCTCCCTGATGTCATGCGAGACTACTTCCAGGACGGCAGCGACTTTGGAGTGCAGATCACCTATGCGATTGAAGAAGACCAGCCTTTAGGTACGGCTGGTTGCGTCAAGAACATTGCTGAGTTACTAGATGAAACCTTTTTAGTCATTAGCGGCGACAGCATTACTGATTTTGATTTAACCCAAGCAATTGAATTTCACAAAAAACAGAAGTCAAAAGCAACCCTGATTTTAACCCAAGTTCCTAACCCGATTGAATTTGGCGTAGTAATTACAGATGAAAAACAGAGAATTCGTCGGTTTTTAGAAAAGCCTTCTTCTAGCGAAATTTTCTCCGATACTGTCAACACCGGCACCTACATTCTGGAACCAGAAGTCCTGCAATACCTCCCCAGCAATCAGGAGTCTGACTTCTCGAAAGACTTATTCCCATTGCTATTGGAACAAGACGAGCCGATGTACGGCTACGTTGCCCAAGGATATTGGTGCGATGTAGGTCATTTAGATGCTTACCGAGAGTCTCAATATGATGGTTTACATCAAAAAGTTAAATTAGACTTTGCTTACGAGCAAGTGTCTCCCGGACTGTGGATAGGTCAGAACACTCATATCGACCCCTCAGCCAAAATTGAAGCGCCTGCACTGATCGGGAATAACTGCCGGATTGGGGCACGAGTGCATATCGAACCAGGAACCTCAATTGGCGACAACGTGACGATTGGAGCTGACGCAAACTTGAAGCGTCCGATTGTCTGGAATGGAGCGATTATTGGCGAGGAAGCGCATCTGCGGGCTTGCGTAATTGGTCGTGGTACCAGAGTCGATAGGCGATCGCACGTTTTGGAAGGAGCCGTCGTGGGTTCGCTCTCTACCGTTGGGGAAGAAGCGCAAGTTTCGCCCCAGGTGCGTGTTTGGCCTAGCAAACAAATTGAATCGGGCGCGACATTAAACATTAACTTGATTTGGGGTCACACAGCTCATCGCAATTTGTTTGGGCAACGCGGTGTGAGTGGGTTAGCGAATATCGACATCACTCCAGAATTTGCTGTCAAACTGGGTGCCGCTTACGGTTCCACATTAAAGCCCGGTTCCCAGATCACCATCTCCCGCGACCAACGGAATATTTCCCGCATGGTCAGTCGCGCTTTGATTGCTGGTTTGATGTCGGTGGGCATCCACGTCCAAAACCTGGAAGCAACTGCAATCCCAATTTCCCGCACGGTTATTCCCACATACTCGGTGGCGGGGGGTATCCATGTGCGGGTGCATCCAGATCGACCCGACCACATTTTGATCGAATTTTTCGATCGTAAGGGCATCAATATCTCGAAATCCCAAGAGAAAAAAATTGAGGGAGCTTATTTTAAGGAAGACTTGCGGCGAGTCCAGATTCAAGAAACTGGAAATGTCGCCTACCCCAGCCAGGTGCTAGATGTTTACAGCACGGCGTTTGAGAACCATCTCAATACGGGGGCAATTCGCAATTCAGGCTCGAAGGTAGTCATTGACTACGTTTATGCAGTTTCAGGAGCCATCCTGCCGCAACTGTTGGCAAAATTTGGCTGCGATGCTGTGGTACTGAATGCCAGCTTGAATCAAACAGGGCTGGCTGCGGCAGAACGAGAAGCGTTGCTCAATCAGCTGGGTCATGTGGTAGAAGCGCTAAAAGCAAATTTTGGCGTCCAGGTATCAGCCAACGGAGAACAGTTAATTTTGGTGGATGAATCGGGTACGCCGATTCGCGGTGAAATGTTGACAGCGCTGATGGTTAACATGATTCTGACCGCTCATCCCAGAGGAACGGTGGTGGTGCCGGTGCATAGCAGCAGTGCGGTAGAACAGATTGCCCGTCGCCACGATGCTAAGGTGATTCGCACGAAGGCAAATCCCACGGCGTTGATGGAAGCGTCTCAAGCGAATCCGAATGTGGTACTGGGTGGCAGTGGGGAAATGGGCTTTATTTTTCCACAGCTGCATCCGGGGTTTGATGCCATGTTCTGCATTGCCAAGATGATGGAGATGCTGACGATGCAAGAGCGAAATCTGGCGGCAATCCGCGCCGATCTCCCCCGCGTTTACCACAAGAGTTACACGGTGCGCTGCCCCTGGACGGCAAAAGGAGCCTTGATGCGCCATTTAGTAGAAACCCACCCAGCCGAACATTTGGAATTAGTGGATGGAGTGAAGATTTGCAACTACCAGGATGATAGCTGGGTGCTAGTGTTGCCCGATGCGGGTGAGCCGCTGGTGCATATCTTCGCCAATAGTAATGACCGGGATTGGGTTGATGAAACCTTACGGGAGTATCGCGGTCGGGTTCAATCGTTTGTTGACCAAGAGGAAGGTGTGGAGGAAGTTAAATTGCAATTGGTGTAGGGTGTTAGGTAATCGGTAATCGGTGAAGAGCGATCGCTCCTTCATCCTTGGTTATTCGCTGATGACGAATGGCTAATTGCGAATAACCAAGTTCCCCGTCACCATACCCATTTTTGGGTCTTCTTTGGTACATTTGTTCTATTATGAATGAGGCCGCTCGGTTCAGCGCGAGGATCTTGGAGTTATGAACAGCTGCATTTTAATGGCGGAGATTATCAGGGAACCGCAACTTCGTTACACGCCGGATACCCAAACGGCGGTTACGGAGATGATGGTACAGTTTCCTGGACTGCGGGCGGAAGACCCCCCGGCAACGGTGAAGGTCGTCGGCTGGGGCAATTTAGCGCAAGAAATTCAGGGAAGTTTCAAGAAGGGCGATCGCGTCATCCTTGAAGGTCGCCTGACAATGAACACCATTGACCGACAAGAAGGTTTTAAAGAAAAACGCGCCGAGTTGACGGTTTCCCGGATTCACAAAGTGGCAATCGATACAGATTTTGACACTTCGGTAGCCGAATCGACTCCTCCCAGCAATGTCGTTCCAATGGGGTCGCGTCGTCCTACCTCCGCACCCGCTGATGACAGCGATGGGGGAATGTCTGGAGACTTCCCAACAGAGGAAACACCGCCCAGTCGCGTTCCCTCCCGAACGGGCAGCCGTTCCACCCCACCGCCTCAAGGAGATATCGACGACATCCCCTTTTAGCCGTCATGGGTCATGAGTCATTAGTCTTTGGCAACATATTCATGGCTAAGGGCTAATCACTCGTAACTAATCGCTATTTGTGAAGATAATCGCCCAAAAAATCGAAGGAATCTTCGTCATCCCAACAAGGTTCAGGCCACAACCAGATGAGGTTGTGGTTAATATCTGCTTCGATTTCTTCACTGTCATCTCGTTCAAATAGCACTGCCAGGGCTGTCACGTCTCGCTCTCGCAAAGGCATGAGCGATGCGCCTTGAGTGCCTAAGTCATAGCTTTTCTTGGTTGAAAGGCCGTAGGATATCAGAGCGTTTTCCCCAGCCACATAGCGCGCGGAAGGCTCGCTCTCAAGCTTTGACCTACAGAGGGCGAGTTCTAGGGGGAAGGTGGTGCTGTCGTTGCTAGATGAAGGGATAAGCATGGGTGCATACCGTAACAGCGTGGCAGCAGCTATATAAGCGAAGCGATCGTGCAGAAAACCTAGAGCAGTTTTTCAATTCTGCGTAGATTCTGCGTAGAAGTGCTTCGCCTTCGCCTTTCCCGGCGGCAGAACGTTTTGCTTTCCAGCCTTGTTTCGCTTGCCGTTCCGGTTGCCAGCGATCTTTTTGGTCCGTCGCAGTAAATGCACAACCCCTTACACCACAAAAGAGCGTAAGACCCCTTAATCAAGATAATTACTTCCTGGGTAGGAAGTTGTATTCTAACTTTCTGCTCTGCAACTGTCTATCTATCAATTTATGTAGGCACAAATTATTTAGGCACAAAGTAGTGCCACTTCTACAAGGCAAACTAATCTTTACAAAAATTTACAACTAAGCCCTAATTATGAGGCGAACTCTGAGGAAGTGAAGTAATTTTGTTTAAGTAGCTCTGTTCACTCCTCCTCAAAAAATAGCCTGTGTTTCAACTTTTATACGTTCTGGTTCATGCAATCCAGCCAGTTTTAGTACCTCTATGCTTTTTGTGTGCGTGGATGTTGCTCCTTTTGATTGGCTGGAGTTTATTTAGTACGATCTCCGCGAGTTTTACCAAAGCGAAGCAAATGCACAGCGTACCCTGTACCAATTGCCGATATTTTACCGGCGATTACCGGCTCAAGTGTACCGTGCAACCCAGTATTGCCCAGACTGAAGAAGCGATTAACTGCTCTGACTATCGTCCAATTCCGGGTTTTTCGTTCCATTCTCAAGACACAATTTGACACTGCTCGGCGTAAACGCGCGAGATTCTTTCTTCAACCAGTCGATTTGCTCGTTGATGTCACCACCCGCGAGTAGAGATCCGTCTGTCCGAAAGCGTTAATTCCGGCGTGCCCCGCCGTATTTAAATCAATACCTGTTTGCCTTAAAGCTTTAGCCAAAATGTTTAGTGCGGCGTTGTGGTCGCGGTCTAATACAGTTCCACAGCCACATACATGAGTCCTGACTGATAGCGACTTCTTAACTGTCGCAC
The DNA here is from genome assembly GCF_039961975.1 of Trichocoleus sp. DQ-A3. Taxonomy (NCBI): domain Bacteria; kingdom Bacillati; phylum Cyanobacteriota; class Cyanophyceae; order Leptolyngbyales; family Trichocoleusaceae; genus Trichocoleus; species Trichocoleus sp. DQ-A3. The sequence continues at coordinate 119,459 of NZ_JAMPKC010000013.1, forward strand.
CGCAGTTAGAACAATCTTGGGATGTATATTGAGGAGCAACAGCAACTACTGTTTTTCCGTACACCTTCCCTAAATACTGCAACCATTGGGCGAACTGTGACCAAGCTGCATCACTAATGCTTTTGGCAAGCTTGTGGTTTTTCACCATATTCTTCACCTGCAAGTCTTCGTAGGCTACGAAATCGCTAGATTTCACCACGCACAACGCCGTTTTTACGGCGAAGTCTTTACGCTGTCTACTGACTTTTAGGTGTTTTCTTCCTAGCCGATTAATGGCTTTCCGGCGGTTGGCTGATCCTTTCTTTTTCTTAGAAACTCTTCGTTGCAAGCGCTTCAGGGCTTTCTCGCTTTTTTGAAGATGGCGAGGGTTTGGAACAGTTTCTCCTGTGCTGTCGGTGTAGAAATGGGCTAATCCTACATCCAGCCCAACCGTTTTGCCCGTAGGAACGATTTCTTCTACTCGTTCTACATTGATGCAGAACTGGCTGTAGTAGCCGTCAGCGCGACGGATTACCCGCACTCGCTTAATCTCTTCGGAAGCGTAGAAATATAGGTCGCGAGAGCCGACTAACTTAAACGTTCCAGCTTTAAAGCCATCCGTGAAAGTCAAGTGTCTCTTATCGGAAGAAAGCTTCCACCCGCTAGTCTTGTACTCTACAGAGCGAGTACACTTCTTGAACTGCGGGAATCCTTTCTTTCCAGGCGAGTTCGCTTTGCAATTAGCAAAGAAACGTTGAATTGCAATCAGGGCGCGTTCAGCCGAGGCTTGACGCGCCATTGAGTTAAGCTTGCCTGCCCAATCAAACTCTTTGGCTAATACAGCACATTGTTTGTAGAGGTCAGAGAGCTTAATTCCTTGATTGTCCATCCAGTACCGGAGTGTTTTGTTGCGGATAAACTGCGCGGTTCGGATCATGTCGTCAATGACCCGATACTGCTCATGTCTACCTTTTAACTTGAACTCTAATACAATCATGGGGATATCCTACCCTGTTTATAGCAACTTATTGCTATAAACAAAGAAAAATCGCCCTAGAAGGACGGGGCTTTAAACCCGTAATTTTTGGGTAAGATTACTGCGGGTGTTTTTTTACTCTCTGAATCGAGAATGCTAATTCAAAAGCTCCATGACTGCGAAGAATTTATTGCCGGGGATGCCACTCAGTTGAGGGAGTTATTGCATCCAGATAAACAGCCGGTAGAATTGCGTTATAGCTTGGCTCACGCGATTCTGCCGGTGGGACAAACTTCGACGCCGCACTCGCTAACAACTTCCGAGGTTTACTACATCCTTAGCGGTGCTGGTGAGATGCACATTGATGATGAAACCCAGTTGGTAGAACCTGGAGATATGGTTTATATTCCGCCGAATGCCAAGCAATTTATTCACAGTTGCGGAACTGAACCGTTGGTGTTTATCTGCATTGTCGATCCGGCGTGGCGTAAGGAAGACGAAACAATTTATGACGCTTGAGTACACAAACGCAGGCAAAATTTATAATTTGCCTGCTACAGACATTTTGTTGCAAGCGATCGCATTACTTTTGAATTGCTTCCTGGCTCGGAAATACCTGATTCATTCAATTTAAATCTTTAAAACAACAACAGCACTCCAACCAGACTCGCTAAGTGATTTCCTCTTATGGGCAATTCGACGTGGAGTTGCACTAACTTAAAAAGTTTAGTTGTATCGCTCCCTAGTCACTAGCTTAGGAAATATCAGCCTTCTGGATGAGTGCTGCTGTTGTGGGATGAGACAGATGTTAGATGAAACAGCGTTTTTACCTCTCAAGTCGTATGTGAACCGCGCTGTAGAATCTGTCAGGGAAGCTGTTTAGCTTCATATTTTTACTTTAGCAGGCATTTTCAGAAGCACCCGTAAATGAAACCAAAATTCATGTTTTTGCAGGGAGATACTATTCAGATTATGAAACAAAGTTAAGTGGGAATCGCGGGTATGCAAGGATACGAGCGCGATCGCATCTACGAAACCCATAGAAGCCCGTAGCGGAGAATCCTAGGGCGATAGGAACCTTCGGAACGTGGATTAAGTAGGGGCATGGCGCAGAAAAAGCCCCTACCCAAAAAATCGGAGGTTAATCAATCAACCGTTAACCGCTCATTACGAATCTTCAATCGAGGTTGGCTAAGTTCACCTTGGCTTCTGGAGCCTGGTAGATACCACCAGAAACTTGTAACTTCTGTAAAAACTCTTGCGTTAACTTAAGGAATGCTTTAGAGCCAGATGAATTGGGGTTGTTGAGACTCACCGGGGTAAAACTATCAACTGCCTTAGAGACATTTACATCCATTGGAATGCGGGTTTTGAAAATTTGAGCCGGGGTAAAATCTTCAGTAACTCGCTGCATCACTTGCTGGTAATATCTTCCACTCAGAATGTTCCCTGACATAATAAAGACAATTCCCATCAGGCGGAGATTGAGTAAGCCATCCAAATTATGACTTTCTTTGAGCTTATTAATCCGTCTTTCTAGCAGTTGAATTCCTACAACGGATAAAGGTTCTGGTCTAGCTGGCAGCAAGTAGAAATTACTAGCGACAATCCCACTACGAGTCAAAAGATTGTAGCCAGGAGCGCAGTCCAGAATAATGAAGTCGTAATCTTTAATTATCGGCTGTAAAATCCCTCTGACTAATTGCTTTTCAAACTCATTCCAAACTTGAATGAAGTTACTATTTCCATCCCTTAGCGCTCTTTCATGGAGCATCTCAGACACTAAAAATTCATCGTAGAGATCGATATCCCCCGGCAATAAATCCAGCCCTTTAACCGTGCAAACGTAAGGCTGAATAATATCTTGGATTGAAAGATTAGTTGGAAGATCGGGTTTAACTGCTTTATAAACCAGCTGTCTCAACGTGCGTTTCTCTTTCCGGCTCTTTCCAAAGTCCTGTGGGGACATCAGGCTGAGCGTAGCACTGATTTGCGTGTCTAAATCGACGACTAGAACCCGTTTCCCATGATGTTTGGCTAAACAAGTCGCCAAGTTGACACTGAGAGTCGTCTTACCGACGCCGCCTTTCATGTTTACCGTTGCAATTACATATCCCATTTGTTAGCTCCTCTCAAGCCTACGCCCCGCTAAATACAAAGCGAATCGCAGTCACTCAATCCCTGGTCAACTGTTACAGCCTTAATAATAATCTTGGATTCGCCGTCGTAAGGCAATAGCGCGATATGAGAGTTGCGACGATTTGGGATCGCGGTGTTCCGTTCGTCACGGATATCGCCAATCAAAGCGGAATCTCTCCAGAATAGCGATGGCACGTGCGATCGCTTCTCTTACCCTACAGCGTTTGCCCAGAACTTGCGCTGAAATCAACTATCCCAGATTTCTGAAAATTATGTAAACTTTTATAAATAAAGCAAAAGAGCAATCAATATCTATGACAACTAATAGTGGATTTGGCAAAGTTCAAAAAAGCAAAAAAACTCCCAAAAACTCCGCCAAACGCGCCGAAGCCTCCAAGCAGTACGACAAGATGAAGGGGGACGGAGTACCAGAATTCAATATTTACATTCGCATCCAAGGTAAAAAAAACTGGTTTCCAGTCGGTTCCCTGGCGGTGAATCGCACCAGCAAAATTAATCAAGCCATCTTCGACACTCAGGAAGACTTACGCCAAGGAGCCTTCCGTCTGTTTCCCGTCCTCCGCAAGAACCAGAACAATTTGGAATATGGCTATCGCCTCAAGGGTTCTGAATATGCAGATGAGCCAATCCAAGTTGCCGTTCCTCCTCAGCCATCTGTCCCGAACGCGATTCAAGCAACGATCGATAAGCTGAAGAATAGCTTCTCTGGGCTATTGAAACGGGGTTAATTTGTTGTTTAGTGCAAGGATGCGATCGCTCGGTTGGTATGCGCGTAAGCGCTACTCGCATATATACGAGTAGCGGCTGTTTGCATAGTAGGGAAGAAAACGCGATCGCATCCAACTCACTTTTGCCACTGCCAGTTGAGCAGACGCTAAACTTTAAAAGGAACTTGACCCATGTCCTTAAGAAGCGGTCAATACCCTAATACGAAAAACCTCGCTCTGAGGACAATCAGATAGGTTTAAGGTTTCAATGAGTGCCGTGGAGAGGAAGAACACAATTGAACTTCAACCCTGAGCTTTGCCGAAATGAGAGTGAAGTAGAAAGTAAACTCATCGTTCAATATCTGCTGCCACAGCTAGGATATACTCCAGAAACTTGGCATCAAGAGATTGCCGTTGGCAGTATTCGATTAGACTTTTTGGCATTTGCAGCGCAAGTCATCCCATTTGTGTTGGATGACAACTCGCCATTAAGCGTTGTAATGGAAGCAAAGCATCCCAATCAAAACTTAAATAGACATACTGGCAGACTCAATCGCTACTTAATGAGTTTGAATGTAGAATATGGATTGTTAACAAATGGCAAGGAACTCAGAATTTATAAAAAAAATCAGGATAATATTCAGCTAGTATTTCACTGTTCCGGCAGAGAGATTAGCTCTAAAATAGACAATATAAAAACTATTATTGGTAGAAATAACTTAAATGAAAAAACTACTGAATATCCAACCAATATCAAAATTAATCTTGAGAACGCTCAAAATGAACCTTTGGTAGAGGAAAAAACATTACAACCTGAATTAATTAATTCTCAACTCAGATCCACACCAATTATTCAACAAAAAAGGCAACATACTGTGAAAACAATTGCGGTTTACCACAACAAAGGCGGCGTAGGCAAAACAACAACCGTTGTTAACCTAGCCGCTGCTATCAGAAAGAAAGGCAAAAAAGTCCTGATTGTTGACTTAGATAGTCAAGCTAACACTACCTTTGCCGCAGGTTTAGCAAAATTTGATGATGAAGAACTAGATGAGCTAAAAGATTGCAATGTTCGTCATCTATTGAGGTCAGAAGAGTTTTACCCTATAAACGAAGTTGCTAAGAAATCTCAGTATAGTAACCCTGAAATTGATGTGTTGCCTTCCCACATCAGTTTAATGCAATACGAAATTGAGCTAAACCAACAAGATTCTAGTAAACTAATGCTCCTGCAAAAACTAAAAGCAGTAGAGGCTCAATACGATGTTGTAATTATTGATACGCCACCATCTTTAAACCTTTATGCCAGAATTGCTCTAATCACCGCTGACTATCTAATTATTCCTTCCGATCTAAAACCCTTTGCTAATCAAGGGTTAGTAAACGTCAAGGATTTTGTTAAAACAAATAATGAGTTCAGAAAATTTCTCAATAAACCAGCTATTGAAATATTAGGTGTTCTTCCTAGTAAAATATCTACGAATTCAAGATTTGTTCAATATACTTTACCACGGCGCTTAGAGGTAATTCCCAAACGCTACGATTTGAAAGTAATGGAAAGCGTTATTTATGAAAGAGAGGAGCTGGCAAAGTGTACCGAAAAAGTTCAGATTGTAGGTAACATGGAAATACCAGATCCAATCTCGGTGCTTGATTTCAAGCCGGATTCTACCTCCGCTCAGGAATTTAATTTACTAGCAGAAGAAGTTTTGCGAAAAATAGGACTAACTGCATGAAATTATCTACTTCGCTCGTAGGAGTAAAAAAAATTAACTCTAATGTTCCCCGTTCAGAATTCTCAGAGGATGAGTTAAATCAGACTGCTGAGTTAATTTTAAAAGCTGAAGGTATTATTAATCCTCCAGTTATTCGTAGAACCAGCCTGGAATCCTATGAGGTAGTTAACGGACACTTTGAATACTACGCTGCTGTTAAGGCTCGTGAGATAGATCCTCGTAAAGGGGAAATGATTGGAGCTTTCATTATTGAATCAGAAAATGAGGAAGTTCTCATGGATCAGGTTAAAGTCCTGAGAAATCGAGAATCTTTTAATAATGAGTCCCAAGTTGCTGACATACAGCCTTTAAATATGGTTGAGTCATCAAATAATGCAATACAATTTAAAATTTTATTGCCTGAAATTGAAAGTTTAATAGATAGAAAAATTCAAATGATTAGCAACAGGATCGGCGAACATATTGATGAATTTGTTCGGAAAATTGAACCAATCCTGAATCACCAAGGAAAAGTAGGAACTGCGGGAGATGATACACCTCCAACTAAAAAACCGGACTACGCTGGAATGCCAGTTCCGGAGCTAAAAGCGATCGCGGCAGAACGGAACATAGAGGGACGTTCAAAGATGAAAAAAGAGCAACTCATTGCAGCTCTTCAAAAAGCCGATGCCAGTCAAAAGTAAATAACCTCATTAATTCACTTAGCGCAACGCATTATAAACGTAGCGCCTTGCAGTTAACGGCTAATAGCGATCGCTCTAATTTACTTTTTCATCAATTAGCCGCTTCTCGAACTTGCTCGGCGTAATCTTTGGGACGGATTCGACGAAAAGTTTGAAGAGCGAATTGTCGCAAGCTGGTAGGCAAATAAGACAGCACAATCCCTAATTTTGCTTGCCGCGAACTTCCCAAAATTTGGCTAGATTCTTGCAGGAGTTGGCGTCCTTCTGAAGTTTCGCCATTTTCAATCAGCCTTAAACCCAGTGCCTTCCGGGTTCCGGCAAGTTTATTTAATCGGGCTTTTTCTAATTGTTCTTCCGGGAATTTGTAACTATTTAGACAGAAAGATTTTGCTTTCAAAAAGTGAATATTTTGTTTTAGGCTGGTTTGACCGCCATGCATTCGATATTCCATCAAAAATTCTGGTAGGAAGTATCCATTCTTGCCTGCGATCGCTAACCTCACCAGTAAATCAAAATCCTCACAACCATCTGCTTCCGGGCGCATATAATCAACTTCTTTCAAACACTCCATCCGAAAGAGCGTAGAACCAACCTGTAAGCTTTGTTTTTGGAAAGTTTCCGTAATTAAATCCGGAATCATTCCCTCGTTGAGTTTGTCCTTCCCCCACTTAGCAGAATTTTCTAAAGTAGCTGATTCATTTCTTTCCCCTCTGGCATCTATAATCCAGTGGTTTGTACAAACAAAATCTATGGTTGGATTAGCGTCTAAAACAGCTACCGTTTTTTCTAAAAATTCAGGCGTTAATGCATCATCATCGTCAAATTTAATAAAATAAGTTCCACCAGCGGCATCAAAACCAGAACGCATATTTCGGCTGCGCTTAATATTAACCGGATGCCGGATATAGCGAATTCTCGGATCGTTCCATTGACTCACTACTGCTGGGGTGTCATCAGTAGAACCATCGTCACAGATGATTAGTTCAAAATCTGTATAAGTTTGAGCCAGTACGCTATTTACTGCATAAGGCAACAAATTAGCTCGATTGTAGGTAGGGATGGAAATGCTAACTTTGGGCATAAGCTGAAGTTGTTACTGATTATTTTTACGCAGTAGAGACACGCTCTGGCAAGTCTAGTATGAGGCGAAAGTCTATAGTATCGATATTATCCCTCTCCGTAAAATCTAACCAAACGCTCAGTCTACGATGAAGATTTTAATGCTCTCTTCCACCTTTCCCTATCCGCCAACACGGGGGGGAACGCAAGTAAGGACGTTTAATTTACTCAAGTATCTCAAGTCTAGCCATGCAATTACTCTAATTACGCAGCGCAGTGGAGATGTTACGGACGAAGAAATAAAAGGACTGCAAGAGTGGGTGGACGAGTTGGTGGTTTTTCCGCGTCCACAGGAAAATTCTCAAGGAGGAGTGTTGGGGAAACTGCGGCGCTTCAGTAGGTTTTTGCAGGAGGGAACACCCCCCAGCGTGCTGTCTCTCTACTCGCCAGAGATTCAGAAATGCGTAGATGAAGCAGTCGCTGCTGGCAAGTTTGAGGCGATTACTTGCGAACATTGCGTGAATGAAATCTATGTGCGCCCTGAGTGGCGGCGCAAGGATGGGAAAACCTCAGCGCTGCGGACGCTGGTAAATATTCATAGTTCTGTCTACGGGACGTGTAAGAACCAGCTAGAAACGGGGACATCTGAGAAGCCATTACGAGACAAGCTGAATTTGCCGCTGTTGCGCCGCTATGAGCAGCGCTACTGTTCTAAATTTTCGGCAATTGTGGTGACGACGGAGGAAGATAAGCAACAAATTCAGGAATTTAATTGCAACGCCCAAATTCAGGTGATTCCGAATGGGGTAGATTTTACTCAGTTTCCCATGCGTTCTGCCGATCCGGGAGGACACCGATTAATTTTTGTTGGGGCGATGGATAACACGCCGAATATTGATGCGGTGCGCTTTTTTAGTTTGGAGGTGTTCCCGGAGGTTCAGAAGCGATATCCGGATGCAACGCTGGAATTGGTGGGCGCTCGTCCTGGAACGGAAGTTGTAGATTTAGGGAAGCGTCCTGGGATTACGGTTACGGGGCGTGTACCTTCAATGGCAGAGTATTTGCACAAGTCTTGCGTCTGCGTGGTGCCGATGCGGACAGGATTTGGGATCAAAAATAAAACGTTGGAGGCAATGGCAGCTGGGGTGCCCGTAGTGGGGAGCGATCGCGGTTTGGAAGGATTAGCGGTTGACGGGGAAAGCGTGCCGTTACGCGCGTTACGCGCTAATCGGGTGAAAGAGTATGTGGATGCGATCGCTAAGTTGTTTGAAGATGCGGATCTCAGAGAGCAGTTATCGAAAAATGCGCGATCGCTCATCGAAACAGAATACACCTGGGAAAGCGCCGGATCTCGTTACGAACAGGTACTGCTTTCACCTTAAACGCCTCGTTAACGGGGAAAGTAGGATTTCTCTCTCCCCTTACCGTCCTATATCCTCCGTTAGCGGGGAAGACAGACAAGCCAGAAGAAAGGATTAAGTGTTTCCCCGTAAGCTGCTTTACGCCGCCTTAGCCCCAGGGTGTCCTCGCTTCGACAGAAGTTAAACTCTTGCGCTGGTACCACTCATCTCAACCTAGCAAGAAGCGGTCAGGAGGCGTCGTCCGCGTCTCTAAGCATCGTCAGGATTAAGCTTCATCATTTTCCAGGTGGTAAAAGTTCCAACTGGACTCCATAACACATAGGGAACTAGCAACAGAGACGCCCAGCCGGAAATCGGTAAGACTGTTAGTGCCAGAATTAAACCTAAAACGGAACCAATTGCGCCAATAATTGTCCCAACTTTGAGACTGCGTAGCCTCAACATCATTGGGTTATAGGCGACAATCGCAATTTCTACTAAAAGATAGAACGCCATTAGTCCCCAACTTTTGGTGCGTTCCCAAACGATATATGCTGACCAACCACCGCAAATAAAAACGACTGTCCAGATGAGTGGAATTAATGGCTCAAAAGTTAGCCACCTGGGTCGTTGCAGGCGTTTGAACCACTTAACATCATTCGGCGTAATGATGTTACTCCCCATCGCCACTAAAAGAGTAACGCCCCCAATCACCATCCAAGATTTAATAACCATTCCCCTTCCCTTCGCTCCACCAGACCTGCTAGCCCTTTGTAGCGATTGTGTCAAGTTCAGGAGGAAGCTGTAATCACCCCCTAGTCTGAAACTAAGTAGCGATCGCGCTTAATTTATGTTCTGGGGAGTTGGAGAATGCGATCGCTACTATCAAAGCAGAATTCACAAACGTGCTACAACTGAACCGATAACAAGTATGTTCCACTGCGCTTCATGGCTCAAAATTTCTCTGGTCAAAACCTCCGAGGACGCTGTTTTATAGGTCAAGACCTTAGAGGTGTAAACTTCAGCAATGCTGATATCCGAGGTGCAGATTTCAGCAACGCTATTCTCACAGGTGCTAATTTCAGCCGCGTCAAAGGAGGACTGCGATCGCCTTGGTTAATCTTGCTCTTAGGCGTTATTCTACTGGTTGCGGCTACTATTTTAGATAGTTTAGTGAATAAAATCACAACAAATGCTGCTGTTACTGGTCAAGCCATCGCAGAGGTAGCGGAGCTGTTAACGGTATCTTTAGGAGCAATGTTAATCCTACCTGGGGTTGTTCTAGGGGCAAGAATTTTAGCTAAAACTTCTATTAGCAAGATTAGTGCAAAAAGAGCAATTAGGATAGGAACCCTCACGCAATTTGGGCTGGGTACTGCTATCCTGGCTCTGGCGTTTAGTTCAGTTACCTTAAATAAAGTAGAGAATATTTTAGATGACCCCTACTCAGAAAGGTTTATTCCTTTATTTTTGGAGGGTGACGTGTATATAGGAAAGCTTGCTGCTCTAATTGGAACTCTCGCTGGAGCCAGTGCCGTTTCAACAGTCAAAGCAAGCCGTCGAGATAGGATTAAATTGTTAAAGATCAGCGCGATCACGGCTTTATTAGGTGGGTGTTTAGGAATTTTCTTTGAAATTCCAAAATTATATGAATATGCGTCAGGAATAATTTTTATAATTGAAGTATTTGTATTAATAGCGATTCCCGTTATCATACTATCAACTATTTTAACATTAGTTGAATTATTCATAACCGAGCCAACGCAAAGATTCAAATTGCTATTAATGTTATTTTCAATGATAGTAGCATTTAAAAATGCTGGCTTGAATGGATTCGACCATCTATTTTATCTATTTTTTGTCTTACTGCATACCCTATTTGGAGTTATTCCCATAAAATTAGGGAGAATTACTACACTTGTACCGTTGATAAGTTTTGTTATCGCCCTTTTCATTGGGGGATTATTCCATTTTAATTTGGATGATTATTATGTGACTTCTGTAATCTTAGTGCCTATAGGCTTTCTGTGTGGCTATGCCATCACCTTTGCTACAAGCCACACAAGCTTTAGCGGCGCAGATTTAACTGATGCCAATTTTACTCAAACAAAACTCCAAAATACTGATTTCACAGAAGCCAAGATTGACAATACAATTTTTATAGAAGCCAAGTTTTGAACGTTAAATAATATTTTATTCAATGGGAAAATCAACTAGAAACCAAAGATTAGATTCTAGTTAATACTAATTGCTAGTATGATTGAATTTGACCACCTTACTTTAAATTTAAAACGCCTTCCAAAAATTTGAAAATAGCTTATATCCAGCGAAACTAATTACTCAACAAGGATACTAGATAAAGCACCAAGAATTGTATCTATTTTATTAATATAGTATTCAATTAAATCAATCTCGATTACTTACAAAGGGCAGATGAAACCGCAGCTACACAAGATTTAACCTGCCTACGCAGGTTTCAAAACTTTGAGTTTTTTAAGTCCGCGCAGGCGGACTTAGTTTGTGTAGCCGCGAATTACATTCGCCAGGGCTTAAGTTGACTTAGCCGAAAATACTGCCAAAAAATTCGACAGCTTCTTTCAAAGATGCGATGAAAAGATCAATCTCTTCGCGGGTGTTGTAGAAATACAAACTTGCCCGTGCAGTAGATTGCACTTTCAAGTAACGGTGTAAAGGTTGGGTGCAGTGGTGTCCGGCACGGATGGCGATGCCAGCTTGATCTAAAATGGTAGACAAGTCGTGAGGGTGGACATCTCCAGCGGTGAATGCAGCCAGCGCGGCTCTACCTTCTCCAGTGCTGGTGGGTTGTGGCCCGTAAGTTTTGATTTCTGGGATTTGCTGCAACTGTTGGAAGAGATAAGCTGTTAATTCGGCTTCGTAGGTATGGATATTGTGCATACCAATGCCACTAAGATAATCTACAGCAGCACCGAGCGCGATCGCTTCTCCAATTGAGGGTGTTCCTGCCTCAAACTTATGCGGTAAATCTGCATAAGTAGCATGGTCGAGAAATACATCAGCAATCATCTCCCCACCGCCTAAGAAGGGAGGCATGGAACGAAGTAAGTCTAACTTACCGTAGAGGAAACCAATTCCAGTCGGGGCGCACATTTTGTGACCGGAGGCGACTAGCCAATCGCAATCTACTGCTTGCACGTCTAACACCATGTGAGGTGCAGCTTGGCAAGCATCAATTAGAACTTTGGCACCGTATTTGTGAGCGATTTCAGTTATTGATTTAACTGGATTAATACATCCCAATGTGTTAGAGACGTAAACGGTGCTAACCAGTTTAGTTTTGTCTGAAATTAGAGACTTAAAGTGTTCTAAATCAAAAATTCCGTCTGGCGTTAGTTCTACAAACTTCAGCACTGCGCCTGTTTTTTGCGCTACGAACTGCCAAGGAATTAGATTGCTGTGGTGTTCCATTACGGAGAGGATGATTTCATCCTCTCGCTGCAAATTGTTCATTCCCCAACTGTAAGCGATTAGGTTAATCGCTTCTGACGCATTGCGGGTGTAGATAATTTCCTGGCGCGAAGCAGCATTTACGAAAGCAGCAACTTTGTCTCTAGCACCTTCGTAGGCGTCTGTGGCTTTGGCGCTAAGGGTGTGAACGCCCCGGTGTACGTTTGAATTGTACTGCTCATAGTAATCCCGAATGGCGTTTAGCACCGCTAGAGGTTTTTGGGATGTAGCGGCGTTGTCTAGATAAACTAAGGGTTTGCCGTTGACTTCTTGGTGCAGAATTGGGAAATCTGCACGGACTTTATCGGCGAGTGTTCTATCTTTGGTAAGAGTCATGGGTAAAAAGGTAATGGGTAATTGATAATTGGTAATTGGTAACTGGTAAAAGTTATTTCTTCAAAATTACATTACTTATTACCGATTACCTATTCCAGACTATTCGAGGGTTCTACAAGCGACACATCGAGAGAGACTTGTTTGCAGAGATGCGATAGGAATCTGGTTGATAATTTCTATCGCAAAAGCGTCAACTAACAAGTTGTTAGCACTCACCTTGTCTAAACCACGACTTTGCAGGTAAAAGACTTCCTCATCATCCAACTGACTTACCGTGGCACCGTGAGTACATTTCACGTTATCGGCAATGATTTCCAGTTGGGGTTTGGTATCGACTCTCGCTTTAGGCGACAACAGCAAGTTACGATTTAATTGTCCCGCATCCGTCAATTGTGCTGCTTTGGCAACTAAGACTTTACCGTTAAATACGGAATGAGCCTTGTCAGCCACAATACACTTTTGTAATTGACGAGTTGTGCTGTGGGGATGGTTGAGAATAATCGCGCTGTGAGTATCGCCAATCTGTTCCCCAGAGATCATGGTTAAACCATTGAGGGTAGTTTCAGTTTGTTCGCCCAACTGATAAATTTCTAGGTTGTGGCGGGATATTTTGCCACCCAAACTCACTGCATTGCAAGTGTAGCGGCTGTTACGAGATTGCGCGATCGCACTCTTGCCAATATGAAACGCTGCGCCACTATCCCGTTGTATCCGGTTGTGGCGAACTTCAGCATTGTCTTCTACCCAAATCTCTGTAACCGTATTGATTAAGTACGGATGAGTTTTATCTGCACACCAGTCGCCGACTGGCAGATAATCTTCTATCAGGGTTACTTGAGAGTTAGGTTCAGCGACTACTAAACAGCGTGGCTGAGAGAGAGTCGGGCGATCGCTAAAAGTAGACAGAAACAGCAAATGAATCGGTGTTTCTACTACCACATTCTTTGCCACCCACACCACAGCAGCATCCGTTAATCCTGCCGTATTCAGGGCGGTGAATACCTCATCAAACCCCTTTTGTTGGGCGAAATAATTATCGATGCGAGTGCGATAAGTTATTGGCAGTTGGGCTAAGTTTCCGGCAAATATACCATCTGGAAGATTAGCAACAGATGACAGCGCAGGTGCATAAACCCCATTAACGAAAACTAGACGACTTTCGGCTGCTTCTGCTAAAGTCAATCCTTCAATTGCTGACTGGGGTACATCCGCAGATTTCGCAGCTTGGAAAGACAACTTTAACAAAGGCGAGATGTCTGTGACACGCCACTCTTCATCCCGCGTTGTGGGAAACTTGAGATGAGGTAGCCAGGAAGCCGCGCGATCGCGTAATTCTTGCAACCAGCCAACCATTTCTGGATCGAGTACCTGTAATTCTTGACTGCGAGACAAGTTTAACAACTCAACCAGCTTGGCATCTCGATTAGTTGCAGCAGACTTTAACCCAACTTCTTCTGGATTGGGAATAGAAGTTACTTGAATTGTCATTTTGCACCCACCTCAGCTGCTTCTTCTTCCCTAACCCACTCATAACCGCGAGATTCCAATTCCAGCGCCAATTCTTTACCACCACTGGTAATAATTCGTCCGGCTTCCATGACGTGAACGAAATCTGGCACGATGTAATTCAGTAGTCGCTGATAGTGAGTAATCACCAGCATTGCATTTTCCGCATTTGCCAGCTGATTCACACCATCCGCAACAATCTTCAGCGCATCAATATCTAGCCCTGAATCCGTTTCATCTAAAATGGCTAACTTTGGTTCTAGCAGTGCCATTTGCAGAATCTCGTTCCGCTTCTTCTCACCACCCGAAAAACCTTCATTCACACTGCGGCTAAGAAAAGCAGGATTCATCTTTACCACATCCAGCTTTTCATGCACCAACTCATCAAAATCAAAAGCATCCAACTCCTCTAACCCCTCAGCCTTGCGACGGGAATTATAGGCAACTCTGAGGAAGTCCACATTACTAACGCCAGGAATTTCCAAAGGATATTGAAAAGCCAAAAATATCCCAGCCCTGGCACGTTCTTCTGCTTCCATTTCCAGAAGATTTTGCCCCCGGAAAATTACCTCGCCTCCCGTCACCTCATACGCCGGATGTCCAGCCAAAACCTTAGAAAAGGTGCTTTTGCCAGAACCATTTGGCCCCATAATGGCATGGATTTCTCCCGCCTTCACTTCTAGATTCAAACCCTTAAGAATCGGAGTTTCATCAACATTTGCCGTGAGATCCCGAACTGATAGGATCACCTCACTATTTTCAATAATCATCTTTCCCCTCTTCTTCCTCTGTGCCCTTAGCGTCTTCGCGGTTTTTTATTCTATTTCAGCCTAAAGGTAGGCAATGCCCACCTTACCTTTGTGAGTAAAAAAATCAACCATAGATAAACACAAATAAACACGAATAATTTATCGGCGTTTATCTGTGTTCATCTGTAGTTTCATTTATCCCACACTGCCTTCTAACTTCATGCTCAACAACCTATCAGCTTCAACAGCAAATTCCATCGGCAGCTGATTAAACACATCCTTACAGAAGCCGCTAATCATCATCGAAATAGCATCTTCTGCGGAAATGCCCCGCTGCGAGAAAAAGAACAGCTGTTCTTCCCCAATTTTCGAGGTAGAAGCTTCATGCTCCACTTTTCCAGTGTTATTCTGCACCTGGATATAAGGGAAAGTATTCGCTTGGGCATTATCGCCAATCAGCATCGAGTCGCACTGAGAATAATTTCTCGCACCCTTTGCCTTGGGGCCAATTTTCACCAAACCGCGATAGCTATTTGCCGACTTACCCGCCGAAATTCCCTTGGAAATAATCGTGCTGCGAGTGTTTTTGCCGATATGCACCATCTTGGTTCCGGTGTCGGCTTGCTGCATATGATTCGTGAGGGCAACGGAGTAAAACTCACCCACGGAATTATCACCAACTAGCACGCAACTTGGGTATTTCCAGGTAATTGCGGAACCCGTTTCTACCTGCGTCCAAGAAATCTTGGAATTGACTCCCTGACACAGCCCACGCTTGGTGACAAAGTTGTAAATACCGCCTTTGCCGTTTTCGTCTCCGGGGTACCAGTTTTGTACCGTGGAGTATTTAATTTCAGCGTTGTCGAGGGCAACGAGTTCCACCACAGCCGCGTGCAGCTGGTTGGTGTCAAACATCGGTGCTGTGCAGCCTTCCAGATATGACACAGAACTGCCTTCCTCGGCAATAATTAGCGTGCGCTCAAACTGCCCCGTATCGCCGCTGTTGATGCGGAAGTAGGTGGAGAGTTCCATCGGGCATTTGGTGCCTTTGGGGATGTAGACGAAGGAACCATCGCTGAATACGGCTGAGTTGAGGGCGGCGAAGTAATTATCTGCTACTGGCACAACGCTGCCGAGGTACTTCTGCACCAGTTCGGGGTGTTCCCGCAAAGCTTCGGAGATGGAACAGAAGATCACGCCGTCTTTGGCTAGCTTTTCTTTAAATGTTGTGGCAACTGAAACACTATCAAAGATGGCATCTACGGCAACGTTAGACAACCGCTTCTGCTCTGAAAGCGAAATCCCTAGCTTCTCGTAGGCTTCTAACAAAGTTGGATCGACTTCATCTAGGCTACCCAGCTTTTTGGGCTTTTGCTTCGGCGCGGAGTAGTAGATGATGTCCTGGTAGTCAATAGCCGGATACTTGACATGAGGCCAAGTTGGTTCGGTCATTTTCAACCATTGCCGATAGGCTTTGAGGCGAAACTCTAGCATGAACTCCGGTTCTTCTTTCTTGGCGGAGATCAGGCGAACAACGTCCTCACTGAGACCGCGAGGAATGCTATCTGTCTCAATGTCTGTGACAAAGCCGTACTTATAGGGCTGATTGACTAAGGTTTTGACGCTAGCAGTCATAGAAAAAAGTGTTCTCGCGTGTTTGTTTCGGACAAATCTCTCAGGATGGCAGGCTCAGGGCATGGGCGTCCAGAGTAGATCGCCCAGTCAAACTGCAATTACAATAGTAAAACAACAGGCTTGTTGCTTTACTTAATTCTATTTTAAAATACTTTAGCAACATAGATGTTGTCAAAGTCCAGTAGGAATTTTACCGCAAGACGATGGCGATTACTCAGCAGCCTTCCACCAAACAGGACATCTTGCAACATTTACTGAAAACAGGTCAAGCCACGGCTCAGGAGCTGGCTGACGCCTTTGAGGTAAGTCCGCAGGCGATTCGGCGTCATCTGAAGGATTTGGAGACAGAAGGGCTAATCGTGCATCAATCGGTGCCTGCGGCGATGGGACGCCCGCAGCACGTCTACGAGCTGAGTCAAGAAGGGCGCGATCGCTTCCCTAGTCGTTACGGAGAGTTTGCCGTTGATTTCCTAGACACCTTGACAGAAACGCTCGGTTATGAGCAAGCAAGTACGGTGTTGCGAAAGCACTGGGAACGCAAGGCGATGGAATATCGAGTCAGGCTGGGTAAGGGAAATTTGCGCGATCGCGTTGCTAAATTAGTCGAACTCCGCAAAGCTGAAGGCTATATGGCAGAGTGGTATCCTCTGGAGGAAACCGATACTCAATTTATATTGGTAGAACATAACTGTGCAATTTCCCACGTTGCCTCATCTTTTCCCAGCGTTTGCGGACATGAGTTAGAAATGTTTGCCGCTGCCCTGCAAGATTGTAAAGTAGAACGGACGCACTGGATTATTAACGGAGAACATCGCTGCGGCTATTTAATTAAGGAACAGTAACTAAAAATATTTATGACGCAACCACAGCAACCATCAGAACAATTTTTGACCTACGAAGAAGCGGTTAAGGTGGATTCAGCACTGCTTCAAACTCACGAAAAATTTATAACAAGATTAACCATTTCATCTTTAAGAGTGTTGAAACACATCGCCGAAGAGTACGGTGTTGTTATTGAAGATTTAACACCTGAGCAGATTATCACTTGGTTTGAGAAGGATTCAAAAATTAGGCGCGAACAGGGAAGCGATGCCGCATTTTTGAAGTGGTGAAAAGCTAAAAATGAGCAGAGAATTTAACGTAATTATCGAGCGTGATTCTGAGGGATATTTTGTTGCTTCGGTACCAAGTCTTCCAGGTTGCCATACGCAAGCCAAATCCTTAGATGAACTCATGGAGCGCATTCGAGAAGCTATTGAGCTTTGTTTAGAAGTCGAGGAAGAAACAGCAGAGTCCCTTGAATTCGTCGGCGTTCAAAGAATTTTGGTTAAGGTATGACCAAACTGCCGAGCTTGACAGGGCGGGAAGTTATTGCAGCTCTTGAGAAAGTTGGTTTGTAGTTGCAAGAATTCGTGGAAGTCATCATTTTTTGATACATGATGATGGTCGTAGAACTGTTGTTCCAATACACTCCGGCGAAACGATTGGTATCGGGTTGATGGCGCAAATACTGCGTGATTGCCAGCTAACACGAGAAGAGTTTAGGACGTTATTGTGAGCGATCGCGTTTATTAAATAGCTCATTACTGGCTTAGATACAAAGCTGACAAAAATAGTGTTTCCAAACTTGTAGTTAGCTAGAAATTAGCGAATATGGCTGATCAAGAACAGGATATCGCGTCCCTGATTTCGAGGATTGAACGGCTGGAAAATGAGTTAAATGTCCGCAAGCAAAACATTACCTGGCTTAAACACTATTTTGATGAACTAAAACAACAATTCGACACTCGCCCTGAGTTGCAGCAGCTCGCGCAGCTATCTGAGCAAGTCGCTTGTTTGGAACAACGCCACGAATTTACACCGCGAATAATTCCACCGTCTAGCGAATCGGTGGTAGACACATCTGATAGTTTGGCGGATGCGAATGTTTTTGAAACTGGGCAAGATGAGAAAATTTATCCATCCCAGGAGCGAACATTTACAGCTTTCAGCGATGAAAAATTTAAAGTAGCAAAAATGACTCTGCTCCTGGGATATTTTGGAGATATGCTGCTAATCGAAGCTTATCTATCTGAAGAAAAGAGTCAGGAAAAGCCTATCAGTGCTGAAGAATTTTTGAAGCGCTATAACGAAGGACAAAGAGATTTTACTGGTATTAACCTAGCTGGAGCCAATTTAAGTGGAAGCGACCTGAGATATGGTTCCTTCAATCTGAGTAACGCCAACCTGAGTGGAGCAAATCTGAGTAGGATTTATTGGGGTGCTGTAAACCTAAGTGGAGCAAATCTGAGTAATTCATTATTATATGAGGCAAAACTGTCCTTGGATGTCAATTTGAGCAAGGCAATTCTGGAAAATGCAGACCTCCATAAAGCAGATTTGAGTTCGACGAATCTACACCAGGCAAATCTACGCAAGGCAACTCTCAGCGGAGCTAATCTGCAAGGGACAGACTTAAGCGCAACTAACTTAAGTGAGGCAAACTTGTGTAAGGCATCTTTGAAAGCAGCCAAATTGATGAGAGCTAACCTGAGTAATGCCAATCTGAGTCGAGTTAACTTGTTTGGGGCGGATATTGAAGGAGCAAATCTTCAAGGAGTAAATCTAAACCAAGCTCTTTATAATAACGCGACTTGGTTCCCTACAGGATTTGATCTTTTGGAAACAGGTGCTTGCTTTATTGGTTCGAGTGCTTCACTCCAAAAGGCTGATTTAGCTGGTGCTGATTTAAGTGAAATTAACCTAAGTGGAGCAGACTTGCAAGGAGCAAATCTAGCAAAAGTAAACCTGAGCCGAGCCAATTTGTGTGGAGCAAACTTGAGTGAAGCAAACTTAAGTGAAGCAAACTTGAATCAAGCGAACCTGACTGATGTTAATTGGCATGGGGCAAAGCTTCAAGGGGTCAATCTGAATTCTATAAACTTGAGCTGCGCCAATTTGAGGCAGGTTAATCTGAGTAAGGCAAGTTTAAGCAGTGCCAACCTGAGCGCCGCTGACTTAACTGAAGCAGACTTGCGAGGAGCAGAACTTATTTACGCCGACTTGCGAGGAGCAGACTTAGCTTTAGCAGACCTTCGGGCGGCAGATTTGCGGAATGCAAATTTATCAGGAGTAGGCTTGATTGATGCCAATCTAGGTGGAGCCAACCTGGATGGAGCAAAGCTTACTGGTGCAATAATGCCGGATGGTAAGACTTACGAATAGACTTTGCTAAGGTGCGCGTAAAAACATCGTTATCCCAAAGGTGGTTGTATCCTTAACTTCAGATAATCGGAGAAAACTACCTTGAGTCTAAAGCTTTATTTCCTCCGCCACGGACAGACAGACCGCAGCCGAGATAATGTTTTCTGTGGTTCCATAGATCCAGATTTGACAGCAGATGGTCTAGAGATGGCAAAAGCCTTTGCTGCTGCTTATCGTTCCCTACCCTGGAATGCTATTTTTTGTAGTCCGATGCGGCGTACCGTAGCAACTGCAAAACCGCTGTGTGAAGCTGTGGGGATGCAGATGGAATTGCGGGACGGTTTGAAAGAGATTAACTATGGCAAGTGGGAAGGAAAAACTATAGAAACCGTTGACCGGGAGTATCACGATGATTATATTCGCTGGACTGCCGATCCGGCTTGGTATCCGCCGACTGAGGGAGAATTAGCGGTAGCGATCGCTCACCGTTCGTTACAAGTGATTGAAGAAATTAAGCAGCGGTTTAACAACGGCAATGTTTTGATTGTTGCACACAAAGCGACTATCCGAATTATGCTGTGTAGCTTGTTGGGAATTGATGTCGGACGCTTTCGCTTTCGCTTGGGATGTCCGGTTGGTTCGGTCAGTATAGTAGAGTTTGGCGCTCATGGGCCATTACTTCATGCTTTAAGCGATCGCATTCATTTGGATGAGCGTTTGCGTACCTTACCAGGTACATGATTTGTTTGTAAGTTACCTAGTGATTAGAAATCACGGCTATACAAACAAAGTCTGCTTTCGCAGATAGCATTAAAACCTGCGTAGGCAGGTTTCGTCTGTGTAGCCGCGAATTTTATTCACCAAGGTATATTAATGTAAGATAATTTCTCTATGATTCCTATTATTTCTACAGTACCAATTCAACAATTAGCTTCAGGCGATCGCTTATCAATTCAAGTTTATAAATTCATCGGTGCTAATCTCGGTAAAAAGACATATTTGCAAGCTAATCTACACGGTGCAGAGATTGTTGGCAATGCTGTCATTCACCAACTAATCGAGTTTTTGATTACTATCAAGGATACCCAGCTCAATGGTGAAATTTGGCTAGTTCCTGTCTGTAATCCCATCAGTACCAATCAGCGCACTCATTATTTTTCTACAGGTCGATACAATATATTTGATGGGAAAGACTGGAACCGCATCTTTTGGGACTATGAAAAGGAAAGTGAAGATTTAGAAGGATTTGCAAAGTCTTACATCAATTTTGAAATAGATGCCATAGAAAATGAATACTACAAAAGAATTAAAAATAGTTTCGATAAACTTTTAGAAAAAATC
Organism: Trichocoleus sp. DQ-A3; assembly: GCF_039961975.1. Classification (NCBI taxonomy): domain Bacteria; kingdom Bacillati; phylum Cyanobacteriota; class Cyanophyceae; order Leptolyngbyales; family Trichocoleusaceae; genus Trichocoleus; species Trichocoleus sp. DQ-A3. Next base: position 140,335 of record NZ_JAMPKC010000013.1, read on the forward strand.
AAGTCTCCAAGCGGAGCGCCTTTTAACGAACGATATCGCTATCAGCTACAATCTTTATGTTTGGATGCTGATTATGTAATCGATATTCATAGCTCGTCTAATCAAGCGGTAGATTACTTATATGGCTTCCACCGTAGAGAAGAAAGTGCTAAATATTTTTTACTTGACCATGAAATTTTACTAAATGAATATGATGGAGATGCTTTTGATGAAGCTTTCCTAAAGCCTTGGTTAGCGTTGGAAAATCAGCTAGAAACTTTAGGGAAATCGATAGTCTTTGATAAAGAATCTTGGACGCTAGAACTGGGTTCGGGAATGCAAATGAATCCAGAATCAGTTGAAAAAGGAGTTCAAGGCATCAAAAATTACTTAGCCCAGAAAGGTATTTTATCGATTCCTGAATTTCCTTTGGCGCAAACAGCATTCCACAAAGTAACTTTTATTTCAAAAAGCAATCTAAAAAAATATTATGCGCCTAGCGGAGGGATGATCCAATCAAGAGTCAAACTAGGTGCTTCAATCGAGGCTGGGGAAAGAATTTATCAAATTCTTAGCTTTAATAAACAGGAATTACCAAAATTAATTGATGTTTGTGCGGAGAACCCTGGTTTAGTCTTTGATATTTCGACCAATCACGCAGTTAATGAAGGAGAGTATGTATTATCAGTGATGTAGGGGTTTTTAAAAACGCAAACATCATGGAAGATGGGACGACGACAAACGCAGCAATTAATAAAGGCGAGGGAAATATCATAGACGAGTCAGCATTTTTTAGCATTCCGAAAGCACCGGAAGGATATAAGTCGGGCTTTATTGGGATTATCGGACGCCCTAACGTGGGTAAGTCTACATTGATGAACTATATGGTGGGGCAAAAAATTGCCATCACTTCACCTGTGGCGCAGACGACGCGCAACCGACTGCGGGGTATCCTGACGACGCCAGAGGCGCAGATGATTTTTGTCGATACCCCAGGAATTCACAAACCGCACCACCAGTTAGGGGAAGTGCTGGTGAAAAATGCCCAAATTGCGATTGAGTCGGTAGATTTGGTGCTGTTTGTGGTGGATGGAGCAGTAGACTCTGGAGGAGGCGATCGCTATATTGTCGATATCCTTAGCCGCACGAAGACGCCTGTGATGTTGGGGATGAACAAAATCGACCTGCGAACCTCAGATTCCCCACAGATCGATGAGAGTTATACGCAGCTAGCTGAACCCTACAACTGGCCGATTGTGAAGTTCTCTGCCCTCACCGGAGAGGGAGTTGAGGCGTTGCAGCAATTACTCAGCGATCGCCTAGAACCAGGGCCATACTATTATCCTCCTGATTACGTTACCGACCAGCCGGAACGCTTCATCATGGGGGAACTGATTCGAGAACAAATTTTGCTGCTAACCCGCGAAGAAGTTCCCCACTCAGTCGCCGTTACGATGGACATGGTGGAGGAAGAACCGACGATTACTCGCCTTCTCGCGACTATCTACGTTGAACGCGACTCGCAAAAGGGGATTGTGATTGGCAAAGGCGGAACGATGCTCAAAGCGATTGGTAGCGCTGCCCGCGAACAAATCCAAAAGTTAATTGCGGGAAAAGTTTATCTGGAGTTATTTGTTAAAGTGCAGCCGAAATGGCGGCAGTCTCGACTACATTTAGCAGATTTGGGGTACAGGGTGGAACAGGAATAAACCGCGAAGACGCAAAGAGCGCGAAGGAAGAAAAAGAAGGGTTTTCTTCTTCTCTTTCTTCCTTCGTGTCCTTCGCGTCTTTGCGGTTAATATTCTTCGTGGTTAATATTAAATCCCCAAACGCTGATAAATCTCCTCTAAATGCTGCAAATGATGCTGGGGCGCGAAGCACGCCTCAATCTCGTCTGAAGAAAGATGCTGTGTAACGCGGCTGTCTTTAGCAATCAAATCGTGGAAATCGCCATCGGTTTTATTCCACGCTTGATGAGCGCAAGACTGCACCGTTGCATAGGCGTCCTCGCGGCTCATTCCTTTTTCTACCAGCGTGAGCATGACTCGCTGGCTAAAGACGACACCGCCGTAGCAATTCATATTCCGCTTCATGTTTTCGGGATAAACCAGTAGGTTTTTCACCAAATCGGTTATTTCCGCTAACATGAAGTGCGTTATGGTGCAGGAATCGGGCAGGATCATCCGCTCCACGGAACTGTGAGAGATATCTCGTTCGTGCCAAAGGGCGACATTTTCCAAAGCTGCAACAGCATGACCCCGGACAACTCGTGCCATCCCTGTCAGTCGCTCCGAACGAATCGGATTGCGCTTGTGCGGCATCGCAGAGGAGCCTTTTTGTCCCTTAGAGAAGAATTCTTCGACTTCTAGGACATCCGTGCGTTGCAAGTTGCGAATTTCGACCGCAAATCGCTCAATCGAGGCAGCCACTAAAGCCAAAGTTTGTACAAAGTCGGCATGGCGATCGCGCGAAATTACCTGCGTCGATGCTGTATCCGGTTCGAGTCCCAGCTTTTGGCAAGCGATCGCTTCAACTCTCGGCTCAATATTGGCGTAGGTTCCGACTGCACCGGAAATCTTACCAACGGCAATTTCTTTGCGGAGACGCTGAAGGCGATCGCGGTTTCTCAATACTTCCGCCAACCATCCTGCCAGCTTAAAGCCAAACGTAATCGGTTCCGCATGAATGCCGTGCGATCGCCCAATCATCACCGTATTTTTATGCTGCTGCGCCTGCTGGCGAATTGCTGCAATCAAATCTTCCACCCCTGCCAGCAACACATCCAAGCTGGCTACTAGTTGCAGTGCCAAAGCTGTATCCAGCACATCCGAACTGGTTAATCCCAGGTGAATATAGCGCCCCGCGTCGCCTACATATTCATTGACGTTTGTCAAGAACGCGATCATATCGTGGCGGACTTCAGCCTCAATTTCTAGCACCCGCTTCGGGTCAAAATTAGCCTTCGCCTTAATTTCCTCTACCGCCTGGGTTGGAATATAACCCAGTTCAGCTTGGGCTTCACAGACTGCAATTTCAACCTGGAGCCACGTCTTCAGTTTATAGGTGTCAGTCCACAGGTTGCCCATCTCAGGCAACGTATAACGCTCGATCACAGTCCGCCACAAAGTACAACCGTTTTATTGTACCTCTTGCTACTCTTTGTAACTACGATAGAGACTGAATTTGGTTGATTAGCCAAGCATACAACTGACTGCGACCCGTTTCACGACCCCTCCGTAAAGCTTCTTCAAGTAGGGTAAAAGTTAAAGACGGCAAAACTTGAGACTGGGTAATTTGCCTACTTCCATTATCAGCAATTGCAAAACCAATCAATTGTGCCTGACGTACATTTACCACCCAATATTCAGCAACTCCCAGTCTTTCATAAAGCATTCGCTTGCTGCCTATATCATCTGAAAGAGAAGTTTTAGAAATTTCAATTACTAAATCTGGTGGCGGGTAAGTATCTAAATCAACAATAGTTGTATCAGGGGGAATAATTTCGGCGTTTTCACCAATATAAAAGGCTAAATCTGGTTGAGCTTCTGCCTCTCCAGTTTTTCTAAAAGTACAGTTAGTTACGCCACTGATGGGGATGGCTCTGATACCACCAAATAAAGCAACGGCATACCCAATAGAAAAGTTATCGTAGGAGTGGTCGTAGCCTTGGGGAGTCATCTCTATCCGTAGTTGTCTATTGTGGTAATAGTATTTAGCTTTTTCTAGTTGCGGATCTGCACTAGCTTGTATGTACTCATCCCAAGTAGCACTCGCCCATTCATTTATTGGTAATTTGGTTTGTAAGTTACTCATTGATTACTTTAGCAAAAATAAAGTATTAGTACCTGGATATCGGAACTGCACGCCATTCCAGCCTTCATCAGTGAGAGTCACATTCTTATGGGTTTCACCGGATTCATTCATCTTTTGATTTATCACAAATTGCAGAAAACCCAAGTATATTATAATCACTGCATTCTATCTATCGTGCGATACTGAATTGCTTCGGCAACATGGTGGGTTTTGAGTCCTTCATCTCCAGCTAAATCGGCAATGGTACGCGATACTTTTAAGATGCGATCGCTTGCTCTTGCGGATAAACCTAATTTCCGAATGGCGGCTTCTAATAAGTGGCGAGAAGCATCATCCAATTGACACCATTGCCGCAAATGACCACTTTGCATCTGAGCATTGCAACGCACAGATGGATCGTCTTTAAATCGAGTATGAGCGCGATCGCGTGCTGTTTCTACTCGTTCCCTGACAGGTGCTGATTCTTCCCCAGTCGGTTGTTGCGTAATTTCCTCTGGCTTGAGGCGATTCACTGCAACTTGCAAATCGATCCGATCCATCAACGGGCCAGAAAGCTTTGCCCAATATTGTTCTCGTTGCCGAGGAGAACAGGTACAAGCTTGAATCGTATCGCCATAATAACCGCACGGACAGGGATTGGTACTAGCAACTAAAGTAAACTGAGCCGGAAACATAACCGATTGGCGAGTGCGGGAGATGGTGACAAAGCCATCTTCAAGCGGCTGACGCAAGAATTCCAGCACATCTCGCTTAAATTCTGTAAGTTCGTCCAGAAATAAAACGCCCCGATGCGCTAAAGATATTTCTCCCGGACGCGGAAAACTACCGCCACCAACCAGGGAGGGGCCAGAAGCGGAGTGGTGAGGACTGCGGTAAGGGCGATCGCTCACCAGCGATCCTCTATTCTTAAGTAAGCCCGCAACTGAGTGGATTTGAGTCACTTCGAGGGCTTCGTCAAAGCTTAACGGCGGTAATATCCCCGGTAAGCGCCGCGCTAGCATCGTCTTCCCACTTCCCGGTGGCCCGACAAATACTAAGTTATGTCCACCCGCCGCCGCAATTTCTAGGGCACGGCGGGCAAAGCTTTGTCCTTTTACATCCTTTAAGTCTGCACTGCTGAAGTGGGTTTTGGCTAACTCCTCTCTACCATCCACCTGCACTGGCGAATAACGCTCTGGCTCATTGAGAAAATCAGCAACTTGAGACAGATTTTTGAAACCGTAGACGGCTAGACCTTTGACAACTGCGGCTTCCCGCGCATTATTTGCTGGAACGACTAAACCAGCGATTCCCATTCGTTGGGCAGCGGCGGCAATTGGCAGCACCCCGGCAACCGGACGAAGACTTCCATCTAGGGAAACTTCCCCTAAGAATAAATAATCTCCTAACAACTGGGCACTCACCTGCTCAGACGCCGCCATGATGCCCACACTGATGGGCAAATCAAAGCTGGGGCCTTCCTTTCGTAAATCCGCAGGTGTCAGATTTATGACAATTTTTTTCATCGGAAAGGCATAACCCGCATTCTTCAGTGCCGCCTTCACCCGTTCTTTCGACTCCTGAACTGCGGTGTCGGGCAATCCCACCAGCACAATTCCCGGCAATCCTCCCGATACATCAACTTCAACCCCCACCTTCACCGCATCGATACCGACGATAGATGCACTCCAAACCCTAGCCAACATGGCAATCTCGCCCCACTTTTGTTTGATAATGCTGTTGATGTTCGCCCTAATCCAAACCCGGTTTCTGAATGAAAACGGGTTTGTAACAAGTTTTATGAGAAGCCAATCAACAGAATCTTTTATTAGAGTTCCCGCGATCGCGCTTAGCTTTATCGTCCGGGCTTAAAATGGCTGCAAGCACAGCTAATCACCGAAATAACCAAGCAACATGAGTGAAACGACAGGAACCATCTTCAGCAAGATAATCCGCCGCGAAATCCCCGCAGACATTGTGTATGAGGACGATCTGGCACTTGCCTTTAAAGATATTCAACCCCAAGCCCCAGTTCACATCCTCGTGATTCCCAAGCAGCCGATTCCTCAGCTTGCCGATGCCGATTCTCAGGATCGCGACCTCCTGGGTCACTTGTTGCTGATTGTTAAGAATGTTGCAGAAAAAGCCGGACTCGACAACGGCTACCGCGTTGTCATTAACACCGGCTCGGATGGGGGGCAAACCGTACCCCATCTACATTTGCACATTCTGGGCGGACGCCAGATGAAATGGCCTCCAGGCTGAATCAGGAAGCCGAAAAAATTTTTGTTGAAAAAGCTTTACAAAACTCAATAGATGAGTTAATCTTGAAAACAAGGTAGAGAAATTACTACCTCGAACCTAGAAAATTCAAAGCAATCATAAAAACATGACCACAACCTTACAAAGACGCGAAAGCGCCAACGTATGGCAACGGTTCTGCGATTGGGTCACATCAACCGACAACCGCCTGTATGTAGGCTGGTTCGGCGTCCTGATGATCCCAACCCTACTGTCTGCCACCATCTGCTTCATCATCGCCTTCATCGCCGCTCCTCCCGTGGACATCGATGGCATCCGCGAACCCGTAGCTGGTTCCTTGATGTACGGCAACAACATCATCTCCGGAGCCGTGGTTCCTTCGAGCAACGCCATCGGCTTGCACTTCTACCCAATTTGGGAAGCCGCCTCCTTAGACGAGTGGCTGTACAACGGTGGTCCTTACCAGTTGGTAATTTTCCACTTCCTGATCGGTGTATTTTGCTACATGGGT
>NZ_JAMPKC010000014.1:0-143468 GCF_039961975.1 Trichocoleus sp. DQ-A3
TTTCGGACAGCGATGTCTTTCCGTTTTATGGAGTGGGTGAACGCTAATCGAGATGTATTCTCAGCCTATAAAGCTGCTTTGGGTTTTATTTGGGCTTGAAATCTGTTTAAGTCCCGCTAGAAAGTATTAGGGGCTAGGAATTATACAAAGTTCCTCTTAGGCTGAAATTAATGCTAAATCCAGCACTCCAAACTAAGTTAAAGAGGCACGTTTATGGACGGTTTTCAGTATGTAATTCCTGGCTTAGAACAGTTCTTCCAATCAGAACCGCAACCAGTTACTTCAAATTCATCGAAGGAAAAAGAAAAGGGTAAGGCTGACATCAAGGATAATTCAGGGTCTCAGAATATAGAATCTGAGCCTGAATAATTCTCTTAATTAGCATTCAATCTATCCAGCAAATGGAATGCGCGGCTAAATAAAAAAAGTCCGCCTGAACGGACTAAGAATAATTAATCATGCTAAAACCTGCGTAGGCAAGTTTTGTCTGTATAGTCGCGAATTCTATCCGCCAGGGCTTCTTTTTTAATTTTTATGCCTACTTCACCACCAGCACGGAACAAGGGGCATCAGCAACAACTTGGCTGCTGACAGAACCCTCTATAATTCGCTTCAAACCCGTTAAACCCCGACTGCCAATCACAATCAAGTCAGCTTGATAAATATTCGCAAGTCGGATTATTTCTTCAGCGGGGTCGCCAGTGACGATTTCTAGTTCGCTGTGGCAGGGTAGAGCAGCCTGATAAGATTCCATCTGCTTTTCAATCTGCCGATAGGGCAGATCCTCCGGACAGGCATGAGGCTTATCAACAGCAATTTCCACCTCAGACCCCGAAGAAGGAATCACATGGGAAAGGATGATTTTGGTCGTTGGCTGTAGTTGGAGTTCTTCCAGGGACTGAATCACTCCCTCCGAAAGCTCTGAACTGTCGAGAGCCACCAGAATAATTTTTAGCACCCCAAAATCTCCTTATTCGTTATTCGTCAGACCTCTTCTCGATTCGCAGCCGCACGGAGTCAGCGTGGGAAGTCAAACCCTCGGCTTGGGCAAGAATCTGGATAGCGTTGCCAAACTTCTGGAGCGCTGTCGGCGAGTACTGTATCAGACTGGAGTGTTTCAGAAACGTTTCAACTCCCAGTGCTGAAGCGTAACGAGCAGCGCCGGAGGTAGGCAGCGTGTGATTCGGCCCTGCTAAGTAGTCTCCCACAGCTTCGGGCGTTGAGGAACCCAAGAAGATAGCACCCGCGTGGCGAATTTTTTCCAGCAGATCCCAAGGTTCTTGGACTTCCAGTTCCAAGTGTTCGGGGGCGAACTCGTTGGAGAGGTCAGCAGCAACCAACAGAGAGTCAACCACCACAATTAAACCGTAATGAGCGATCGCTTTCTCTGTCAGTAGCCGTCGCGGATGATCTTCCAATTGACGTTCTACTTCTAGCTGTACTTTCTTCGCCAACCCAGCTTCTGTTGTCAGGAGAATTGCTGCTGCCATCGGATCGTGTTCCGCTTGCGCCAACATATCTGCCGCCACATAGACGGGATTGGCGTTTTCATCGGCAATAATCAGTACCTCAGAAGGCCCTGCCAGCGAGTCAATCCCCACGGTGCCATATACGAGCTTTTTCGCCAGGGTGACGTAGATATTACCGGGACCAGTGATGACATCTACCTTAGGAATGGTTTCGGTGCCATAAGCCAAAGCCGCGATCGCTTGAGCGCCGCCAATCCGATAAATTTCTTGCACCCCAGCTTCCTGGGCTGCCACTAGCACCGCGGCATTAATCGTTTTTTCTTGCCCTGGTGGCGTCACCATGACAATTCTCGGCACACCCGCTACCTTCGCAGGGATGGCGTTCATTAATACCGTACTTGGATAGGACGCTCGACCGCCAGGAACGTAAAGCCCTGCTCGATCTACCGGCGTGTAACGCTTCCCCAAAACAATCTCATCGTCCCCAAATTGAACCCAAGATTTCGGGACGCGCTGCCGGTGGAATGCTTCTATTTGTTGACGTGCCAGTTGAATCGCGTTGAGTAACTCCTGGGACACCTGTTGATAGGCAGCATCCAGTTCTGAGCCACTAACGCGCAGCTGTTCGGAATTCAAAGTTTGTCGATCGAATTCAGCCGTGTAGTGCAGCAGAGCTTTGTCGCCCTGGCGCTTCACAGCCTGTAAGACTTCCCGAACAGTTGCCTCTTTATGAACAATCTGGTCGTCATGGGTGCGATCGCAGATACGCCGCAGTTCAGTTCTTGCCTCAGATACCTGAGTAATGATTCGCAGCATGGAGTCGGAATCACCATCTAGGAATTACCCGCCTGAGTTCAGGTATATCACTATCCTCATCCCTTGAGATGAGGAAGCCTATTCCCTATACTCGTTTCTATAGCTTAACCTGGATTTTTCAAGGGATCGCTATAATTTATGGAGAGATGGTATATTAATCTATCTAGTTCTGTTTGTTAACTGTACAGAGTTTTCTTCAAGACTGTGGCCAATACTAAGTCAGCCCTAAAGCGAGTCCAAGTAGCCGAACGCAACCGGCTGCGTAACAAGACCTATAAATCAGCCGTAAAAACGCTGATGAAGAGTTATCTTGCAGCCGTCCAAACCCACGCAGCCAACCCCACTGCGGAATCGCTGCAAGAAGTACAGCGGCGGATGTCAGAGGTCTACAGCAAGATTGATAAAGCGGTAAAGCGGGGGGTGTTGCATACCAACAACGGTGCCCGGAAAAAATCCAATCTCGCCAAGGCGCTCAAACGCGCGCAGCCCCAGCTAGAAACTTCAACCCCGGCTTTGTCGGATGCTTCTGCTTCCTAGCTGCTAGCCGCTCGTCAGTAGTCAGCAGTCAGTTGTTTATCGAAAGCGGTGGTAGGTAGAATTCCCACTACCCGTTACCCACTACCCAATGCTTGATGACCAATGACTGAACAGATACAGTTGTTCGATACCCACGTCCATATAAACTTCGATCTCTTCCAGTCCGATCTGGAAGAGATTAAAGCTCGGTGGTGCGAAGCGGGGGTCGTTCGGCTGGTGCATTCGTGCGTGGAACCTACGGAGTTTTCAAGCATTCAATCACTGGCAAACCGATTTCCAGAACTTTACTTCGCCGTGGGGTTACATCCCCTCGATACCGAGAAGTGGGCATCAGAAACTGCCGAACAAATTCGTTCGCTGGCGAGTTCTGACCAGCGAGTGGTAGCAATTGGCGAAATGGGTCTGGATTTTTATAAAGCGGAAGATAGGGAGCGGCAAATAGAAGTATTTGAAGCACAGCTAGCGATCGCGCAGCAACTTGATTTGCCTGTAATTATTCATTGCCGAGATGCTGCTGCGACCATGCACGAACTGTTGCAAGATTTCTGGAAGCGCACGGGTCCTGTGCGGGGCGTCATGCACTGCTGGGGGGGTACTCCGGAAGAAATGCAATGGTTCTTGGATTTGGGTTTCTATATTAGTATCAGCGGCATCGTAACGTTTAAAAACGCCACTCAAGTTCAGGAATCGGCGAGGAGAATCCCCAGCGATCGCCTCCTAATTGAAACCGACTGCCCCTTCCTCGCACCCGTTCCCAAGCGTGGCAAACGTAACGAACCTTCCTACGTCCGATATGTCGCCGAGTGTGTTGCCCATCTGAGGGGGGTCTCTTTAGCGACTCTAGCCACGCAAACCACCCAGAATGCCTGTAATCTGTTTCGACTTTCCGTACCTCAGCCTTGTGCTGCGATTTAGTGCCCAATTCTAAGGGCTTTTATCCATGCCGCGTGCCGCGTACCGTACCCGTTCTGAGTGCTGTAGACACTGGAAAGGCAGGGAGAACCACGACAGAGACATCCATCCCCCGAAGACAATAACTTTTGGTGGAAAATCTCTTTTCTCCCTTCTGGGTTTCATTACCCCAATTTAGAGGTAGGTGTCAACAAAGAAAGTCAATTTGCGACATAATATTTAAAAGACCCTCTATGAACAGAATTCTTGCGAGCAAACTGGGATGGCTGCCTGCTCCACCTAAACAGACTTCATACCCCTGCAATCACTGTCCTTATACCTGGTAAAGAAGCACTAAATATTATCTTTGAGCAAACAAGCCAAAGCGAACTGCTGGTTCGCGTATAAAACCAACGAAAAACAACCCTGAGACGTTTCCTTCCCTGCTAGTGGGGACTAAACGGCTCATTTTGTTCTTGCCAATCGCTTGTCCTTGGGGACGAGTGAGGCATACTTCGCCGCTACTGCTTACTTTGGCACGAATTCCATCCCGCTAGATGGGAAGGATCTAAAGATGAAGGACGAATTCAAAACCATCAAAGATGGAGGACGAATCAATTCAGGATTCATCCTTACTAACGGATGACTTTTGAGTTCTAGACGATCGGGTTGATTGGGAAGTCGGGTCTCCCCACTGGCATTCTTCTTAAACCCCCCCTTACGACAGGTAATTCCTGAATTCTTTTGCAAGAGGAAAAGCATGACTAATCAGACCTCCACTCCAGTTGCTTACATGTTGCCAGACCTGGTAGAAATTCAGCGAGCCAGCTTCCGCTGGTTCCTGGAAGAAGGTCTGATTGAGGAACTTAACAGCTTTTCGCCGATTACCGATTACACCGGCAAGCTGGAGTTGCACTTCTTGGGCAAAGACTACAAACTCAAGCGACCCAAGTACGATGTAGATGAAGCCAAGCGTCGGGATGCAAGCTATGCCGTACAAATGTACGTTCCGACGCGGCTCATTAATAAAGAAGACGGCACGATTAAAGAGCAAGAAGTCTTCATCGGCGATTTGCCCCTAATGACCGACCGAGGCACATTTATTATTAATGGTGCCGAGCGGGTGATCGTTAACCAAATCGTGCGAAGCCCCGGAGTTTATTACAAATCGGAAACCGACAAAAACGGACGCCGTACCTACTCAGCTTCTCTTATTCCCAACCGGGGCGCGTGGCTGAAGTTTGAAACCGATAAAAACGACTTAGTGTGGGTACGAATCGATAAGACGCGCAAACTGTCGGCACAGGTATTACTCAAGAGCTTGGGGCTTTCCGACTCTGAGATTTTTGATGCGTTGCGTCATCCAGAATATTTCCAGAAGACCATTGAGAAAGAAGGGCAGTTTTCCGAAGAAGAAGCGCTCATGGAGCTATATCGGAAACTACGACCCGGTGAACCACCAACGGTTTCTGGCGGACAGCAGTTGTTGGAATCGCGCTTCTTCGATCCGAAGCGTTACGACCTGGGTCGCGTTGGTCGCTATAAGCTGAACAAGAAGCTGCGGCTCTCCGTGCCGGATACAGTGCGCGTGCTGACCCCAACCGATATTCTGGCAGCGGTAGACTACTTGATCAACTTGGAATATGACATCGGGATTACCGATGATATCGACCACTTGGGGAACCGAAGAGTGCGCTCAGTAGGCGAACTATTGCAAAACCAAGTGCGCGTCGGCTTGAACCGCTTAGAGCGGATTATCCGGGAGCGGATGACCGTTTCGGATGCCGAAACCCTAACACCCGCTTCTTTGGTAAACCCGAAGCCTTTGGTAGCGGCGATTAAGGAGTTTTTCGGCTCCTCCCAGTTGTCCCAGTTTATGGATCAGACAAATCCCTTAGCGGAATTGACTCACAAGCGGCGACTCTCAGCGTTAGGTCCGGGAGGACTAACGCGGGAACGCGCAGGGTTCGCCGTGCGGGATATTCATCCGAGCCACTACGGGCGGATTTGCCCGATTGAGACGCCAGAAGGACCGAACGCTGGATTGATCGGCTCTTTGGCAACTCATGCGCGGGTGAATGCCTATGGATTTGTAGAGACGCCGTTCTGGAAGGTAGAAAACGGACGGGTACTCAAGGAACAAGCGCCGGTATATATGACGGCAGATGAAGAAGACGATCTGCAAGTCGCGCCAGGGGACATCCCGATGGATGTGGATGGATGGATCTTGGGAGAATCGGTAGCGGTGAGATATCGCCAAGATTTCACCACCACGACACCCGACATGGTGGATTATGTAGCGGTGTCGCCGGTGCAGATTATTTCGGTTGCCACATCGTTGATTCCCTTTTTGGAACACGACGATGCCAACCGAGCGTTGATGGGATCGAACATGCAGCGGCAGGCAGTGCCGTTATTGAAGCCAGAGCGACCCCTAGTCGGGACTGGCTTGGAAGCCCAGGCGGCGCGGGACTCCGGGATGGTCGTGGTTGCCAAATACGACGGGGAAGTCACCTTTGTGGATGCGACGCGGATCGCAGTGCGGAGTTTCGACGAAACCGGGGAACCCAACGGACCGCAGATCGAGTATGAGTTGCAGAAGTATCAGCGCTCAAACCAAGATACCTGCTTGAATCAGCGACCCTTAGTGTATGAAGGCGATCGCATCGTTGCCGGACAGGTACTTGCCGACGGTTCTGCTACCGAAGGGGGCGAACTGGCTTTGGGGCAGAATATCCTGGTAGCGTATATGCCTTGGGAAGGCTACAACTACGAGGACGCGATCTTAATCAGCGAACGGCTGGTTTACGACGATGTCTACACCAGCATCCACATTGAAAAGTACGAAATCGAGGCGCGGCAAACCAAGCTAGGACCCGAAGAAATTACGCGGGAAATCCCTAACGTCGGGGAAGATAGCTTGCGAAGCCTGGATGAAACCGGGATTATCCGAATTGGAGCCTGGGTAGAAGCTGGGGACATTCTGGTAGGAAAGGTGACGCCCAAAGGGGAATCCGACCAGCCACCGGAAGAGAAACTGCTGCGGGCAATTTTCGGTGAAAAGGCGCGGGATGTACGCGACAACTCCCTGCGAGTGCCCAACGGAGAGAAAGGGCGCGTGGTAGACGTGCGCGTCTTCACCCGCGAACAGGGCGACGAACTGCCCCCCGGAGCGAACATGGTGGTGCGTGTCTACGTCGCGCAGAAGCGCAAAATCCAAGTGGGCGACAAGATGGCGGGACGGCACGGTAATAAGGGAATTATTTCCCGGATATTACCCGCCGAAGATATGCCCTACCTGCCAGATGGAACCCCCGTGGACATCGTGCTCAATCCACTCGGAGTGCCCTCACGGATGAATGTGGGGCAGGTGTTTGAGTGCTTGCTGGGATGGGCTGGTGAGAACTTAAATGTCCGCTTCAAAGTGATTCCCTTTGATGAAATGCACGGAGCGGAAAAAAGCCGCGAGTCGGTGCATGGAAAGTTGGAGGAGGCGAGGAAGAAGACCGGGAAGAACTGGCTGTTTAACCCTGATGAAGCCGGAAAGCTCCGAGTCTTTGATGGGCGTACTGGGGAAGCCTTTGACCGTCCGATTACCGTGGGCAAGGCGTATATGCTGAAGCTAGTACACCTGGTAGACGACAAGATCCACGCCCGTTCTACGGGACCCTACTCTTTGGTGACGCAGCAACCCTTGGGAGGCAAAGCGCAGCAGGGCGGACAGCGATTTGGCGAAATGGAAGTGTGGGCGCTGGAAGCTTTTGGCGCTGCCTACATTTTGCAGGAGTTGCTGACGGTGAAATCCGACGATATGCAGGGGCGAAACGAAGCGCTGAATGCGATCGTCAAAGGCAAGGCGATTCCGCGACCGGGAACACCAGAATCGTTCAAGGTGTTGATGCGAGAACTGCAATCTCTATGTTTAGATATTGCCGTCCATAAGGTGGAGACGACCGAGGACGGAACCACGGGACACGTAGAGGTTGACTTGATGGCGGATGTGTCAAATCGCCGGACGCCGACGCGACCCACCTATGAATCTCTCAGCCGCGAGGAACTGGAAGAAGACGAAGTTTAATCAATGAAAAATGGAAAATTAAAAATTAAAAATTAGGAATTCTTTAATTTTTAATTTTTCATTTTTAATTTTTAATTGGAGCGCAGCGACAGATGAGACATCAGCTAGAACAGCGGTTTGACTACGTCAAAATTGCTCTGGCATCGCCAAAGCGAATTCAGGATTGGGGGCAAAGAAACCTGCCCAATGGTCAAGTGGTGGGTGAGGTTACGAAACCCGAAACGATTAATTACCGGACGCTCAAACCAGAAATGGATGGCCTTTTCTGCGAGCGCATTTTTGGTCCCGCAAAAGATTGGGAATGCCACTGCGGCAAGTACAAGCGGGTGCGCCACAGAGGTATTGTCTGCGAACGCTGCGGCGTAGAAGTGACAGAATCGCGGGTGCGTCGTCACCGTATGGGCTACATTAAGCTAGCGGCACCTGTGGCTCACGTTTGGTATCTCAAGGGCATTCCCAGCTATATGTCGATTCTGCTGGATATGCCCCTGCGGGATGTGGAGCAGATTGTCTATTTCAATGCCTATGTGGTACTCAGTCCTGGCAACGCGGAGAATCTCAGTTACAAGCAGTTGCTGACGGAAGATCAGTGGCTGGAAATTGAGGAGCAGCTCTATAGCGAAGATTCTACCCTGCAAGGTGTCGAGGTGGGAATTGGTGCTGAGGCGCTGCAACGTCTCTTGCAGGACATTAACTTGGAAGCAGAGGCTGAGTCGCAACGAGAGGAAATTGCCAATGCGAAGGGTCAGAAGCGGGCGAAACTGATTAAGCGCCTGAGAGTGATTGACAACTTCATCGCGACTGGTTCTAAGCCAGAGTGGATGGTGCTGTCGGTGATTCCGGTAATTCCGCCAGATTTGCGTCCAATGGTGCAGCTGGATGGCGGCAGATTTGCCACTTCTGACTTGAATGACTTGTATCGTCGGGTAATTAACCGCAACAACCGCTTAGCACGGCTCCAAGAAATCTTGGCACCGGAAATCATTGTTCGCAACGAGAAGCGGATGTTGCAAGAAGCTGTGGATGCGCTTATCGATAATGGTCGTCGGGGACGGACGGTAGTAGGAGCCAATAATCGACCCCTGAAATCTCTGTCAGACATTATTGAAGGTAAGCAGGGACGCTTCCGGCAAAACCTGTTGGGTAAGCGAGTAGACTACTCCGGACGTTCTGTAATTGTGGTGGGACCAAAGCTAAAAATCCACCAATGCGGCTTGCCACGAGAAATGGCAATTGAGTTATTCCAACCGTTTGTAATTCACCGGCTGATTCGCGGCGGACTGGTCAATAATATCAAGGCAGCCAAGAAGCTGATTCAGCGCGGGGATGCCTCTGTGTGGGACGTGCTAGAGGAAGTAATTGCCGGACACCCGGTGATGCTAAACCGGGCACCAACGCTGCACCGTCTAGGGATTCAAGCGTTTGAGCCAATTCTGGTAGAAGGTCGAGCAATTCAGCTGCACCCACTGGTATGTCCGGCGTTCAACGCGGACTTCGATGGCGACCAGATGGCGGTTCACGTACCGCTTTCTTTGGAGGCTCAGGCAGAAGCGCGGTTACTGATGCTGGCTTCTAATAACATTCTCTCTCCAGCGACGGGCCGACCCATTGTAACGCCTAGCCAAGACATGGTATTAGGCTGCTATTACCTAACGGCAGAAAACCCAGCAGCGACCAAGGGTGCTGGAGGTTATTTCGCCAGCTTGGATGATGCGCTCTTAGCCTATGAGCAGTCTGCGGTAGATTTACACGCCTACATCTGGGTGCGCTTTGACGGGGTAGTAGAGAATGATAAACCGGATGCGGAGCCGGAAAAGGTGGAAACCTTAGCTGATGGCACCGTCTGGACAACCTACAACTTCCGTCGAGTGCGGCAAGACAAGGAAGGAAACGTCTTGACCCAATACATTCGGACGACGCCCGGTCGAATTATCTACAATAAGACGATTCAAGAGGCATTGGCAATATAAATCAGTGTTGAGGACGGAGTGATTGAGGATCGGGCAAAGAGTTTTGACTTTCTTCCTCACTCACGTCCTCGCTCCGGTGTTTTGTGTTCGCTTGTTCTGTGTTCGCTCAGTCCGCGAGTTGAATGGCCCTACGCGAATACGCCTCATCGCTCAGTCTTCTTTAAATACTCGTTTTGCGAGTAGAGCGCCGCTACGCTAACAGTCCTTATACCTCAGTCCTAACTTATGGCAGAGCAACCAGAAATCAAAAATATTTTTCATAATCGGATGGTGGACAAAGGGCAACTGAAGAAACTGGTTGCCTGGGCATTTACGCATTTCGGTAGTGCCCGCACCTCCCAAATGGCAGATCGCCTGAAAGATTTGGGCTTCCACTACGCGACTAAAGCGGGTGTCTCGATTAGTGTGGATGACTTGCAGGTGCCGGATTCTAAGCGGCAGTTGCTGGACGCTGCCGAAACTGAAATTCGCTCTACAGAAGCACGCTACACGCGGGGCGAAATCACCGAGGTGGAGCGCTTCCAAAAGGTTATCGATACCTGGAATAGTACCAGCGAAGCCCTAAAGGATGAGGTGGTTCGCAACTTTAGACAAAAAAATCCCCTGAATTCGGTCTATATGATGGCGTTTTCTGGGGCGCGGGGAAATATTTCTCAGGTGCGTCAGCTGGTGGGAATGCGTGGATTGATGGCAAACCCCCAGGGAGAGATTATTGGTCTGCCAATTAAGACGAATTTTCGGGAAGGTTTGACCGTCACGGAATATATTATCTCGTCTTATGGGGCACGGAAGGGATTGGTAGATACCGCTCTACGTACAGCGGATTCCGGCTATCTTACCCGCCGCCTGGTGGATGTGTCTCAGGATGTAATTGTTCGGGAAGTGGACTGCGGCACCCAGCGAGGGATTCGCTTACGCAGCATGACTTCGGACGATCGGGTGCTGATTCCTTTGTCCGATCGCCTGCTGGGTCGCGTTTTAGTAGAAGATGCGGTTCATCCCACCACGGGGGAAGTGGTCATGCCCCGCAATCAGCCGATGTCAGAAGAAATGGGGCTGAACATTGTTAAGGCTGGGATAGAAGAAGTTTTCGTGCGATCGCCCCTGACCTGCGAAGCCGCCCGTTCCGTGTGTCAACATTGTTACGGCTGGAGCCTCGCCCACGGACATCTCGTGGATCTGGGGGAAGCGGTGGGAATTATTGCCGCTCAGTCGATTGGCGAACCAGGCACCCAGCTCACCATGCGGACGTTCCACACTGGCGGCGTCTTCACTGGCGAAGTCGCGCGACAAGTCCGTGCGCCGATGACCGCCAAAGTGCGCTTCAGCCGAGGGATGCGGACGCGGGGACTGCGGACGCGGCACGGGGAAGATGCCTTGCTAGTGGAATCGACCAATGCGGAATTGATTCTCGATCCGGTAGACAGCACTCAGGAGCAAATCTCGATTCCGCTCACTCAAAATTCCACCCTATACTGTGTCAATGGCAGCACGGTAACGGCAGAACAGCTATTGGGTGAAGTTGCGATCGCTTCTTCCACTCGCGCCCATACAGAAAAAGCCGCCAAAGACGTTACCACTGACCTGGCAGGCGAAGTGAAGTTTGAAGGTCTGCTTCCAGAAGAAAAAACCGACCGCCAGGGGAACACCACCCGGATTGCGGCGCGGGGTGGTTTGTTGTGGATTTTGTCTGGAGAAGTTTACAACCTACCTCCAGGTGCCGAAGCCGTCGTGCAGAACGGTAAAGTGGTGGATCGCAACGACGTACTCGCAGAAACCAAGTTGGTGAGCGAGCATGGTGGTGTCGTCCGGCTAAAAGCTGATGACGCTGGTTCGCGGGGACGAGAAATTGAAATTATCACCGCTAGCGTGCTGTTAGACCAAGCACGGGTGCGAATGGAAGCGACTCAAGGCCGCGACCATTATGTAATTTATACCGCCGACAATCAGCGCTTTTCCCTGAAGGCCACCCCAGGGACAAAAGTTCAAAACCACCAGGTAGTAGCCGATTTAATTGACGATCGCTATAACACCCAGACCGGGGGAATTATCAAATACGCCGGTGTGGAAGTTGCCAAAAAAGCCAAGGCAAAACAAGGATACGAAGTCATCAAAGGCGGCACCTTGCTGTGGATTCCAGAAGAATCCCATGAAGTGAACAAGGATATCTCCCTCCTGCAAGTGGAAGACGGTCAATACGTAGAAGCCATGACAGAGGTCGTCAAAGATATCTTCTGTCAAACAGCTGGGATAGTGGAAGTAACCCAGAAAAACGATATCCTACGGGAAATCGTGATTAAGCCCGGTGAACTACATTTGGTCGATGACCCAGAAGCAGTGATGGGAACAGATGGATCGCTGTTCTATCCCGGACAGGAAGTTATGCCAGGGCTGACGGTTAGCGAGTTGCGCTATACCGAATTTGTGGAAACCCCTGAAGGCCCTGCATTGTTGCTGCGTCCGGTGACTGAGTTTCACGTTCCCGATGAGCCGAGCGTACCGTCTCAAGCTTCTATTTCTGGCAGGGGACGTTACAAGATTGAGCTGCGGGCAGTTCAGCGGCTTCCTTATAAAGATGGGGAACGGGTGAAGTCCATCGGAGGGCTGGAACTGCTGCGGACGCAATTGGTTCTGGAAATTGGCTATGGAACTGAAAGTGAGAGCAGTTCTGAGAGCATCGGTGCTTTGGAACTACTAGCGGCGGATATTGAGTTGCTGCCAATTGAAGGAAAGGGAGTTGAAGCAAAAGGCAAGGACGACGAAGAAAGCTCCGCGCTTTCAACCGTAAGTTCTGAACTTTCGCCTCGGACTTCAGAAATGCGTTTACAGCTCTTGGTTTCGGAATCTCTGGTGATTCGTCGGGATACAGCGGCAGATCCACTTTCTGGCAGTACCCATACACGGATTATGGTGACTGACGGTCAGCAGATCGAGCCAGGAGCCGTTGTGGCTCGCACGGAAATTCAGTGCAAGGATGCCGGAGAAGTCCGGGGGATTCGCGCTGGAGAAGCCTCGATTCGCCGGGTGCTGCTGGTTCGGGATACCGATCGGATAAGTGTTGATACGAAAGGCGCTAAACCCACCGTAAAAGTGGGAGCGCTGTTAGTAGCAGGGACTGAGATCGCCTCTGGCGTACTTGCCCCAGAGTCGGGTCAAATTTCCGCCATCTTGGAGGATTCGATCCAGATGCGTCTGGCTCGTCCTTATCGCGTGTCTTCCGGAGCCGTCTTGCATATCGATGATGGAGACTTGGTGCAGCGGGGTGACAACCTAGTGCTGCTAGTCTTTGAGCGGGCGAAAACTGGGGATATCATCCAAGGTTTGCCACGTATTGAAGAACTGCTGGAGGCACGGAAGCCAAAAGAAGCGTGTATTTTGGCACGGCGTTCGGGAACGGCTCAGGTCGTTTACGGACCTCAGCAGGACGCAGAGGAGATTAAAGTCATTGAATCGGACGGCGTCGTGGCTGACTATCCCCTCGGCCCCGGACAGAACGTCATTGTGGGAGATGACATGGTTGTAGAGACTGCGGAGGCGCTAACCGATGGTCCTGCCAACCCCCATGAAATTCTAGAGATTTTCTTTGAGCATTACCGGGAAACGATGGGAGTCTACGAAGCGGCGCTGATGGCGTTGCAGAAGGTTCAGACTTTCCTGGTGAATGAAGTGCAGTCGGTTTATCAATCTCAGGGGATTGATATTTCTGATAAGCATATTGAGGTGATTGTGCGCCAGATGACCTCGAAAGTCCGGGTGGATGATGGCGGCGACACCACGATGCTGCCGGGAGAGTTGGTGGAACTGCGGCAGATTGAGCAAGTGAATGAAGCGATGGCAATTACTGGCGGGGCACCGGCGCAATATACGCCGATGTTGCTGGGGATTACCAAGGCATCGCTGAATACAGATAGCTTTATTTCTGCGGCATCTTTCCAGGAAACGACGCGGGTTCTCACCGAAGCCGCAATTGAAGGCAAATCTGACTGGCTGCGCGGTCTGAAGGAGAATGTGATCATTGGGCGACTGATTCCGGCAGGAACCGGGTTCAATGCCTATGAGGACAGCATCAGCTCAGATGTTGATATGTCAGCATCTGGCTTCGGTTCCGGACTGGATGTTGAGGAGGACGCGCTGGACGTGGTGCTGGATGACCGAACAGCTCGTGCTTACAGCCCAGGTCTTGGATTTGAAGAACGGCCTACTTATGGAATGGGCGGCGCTATCTCTCCAGTTCTTGATGATGACGACGACCTCATTGACGATGTTGAGGATGACGACGACTTTGAGGACGACGACTAGAGAGTAATGAGTACCGAGAACTGAAGAGAGAGTAGAAAGAGGAGATAAAAAGTAGTAAACGCGGTGTGCAACTTTCTGT
Source organism: Trichocoleus sp. DQ-A3 (assembly GCF_039961975.1). Taxonomy (NCBI): domain Bacteria; kingdom Bacillati; phylum Cyanobacteriota; class Cyanophyceae; order Leptolyngbyales; family Trichocoleusaceae; genus Trichocoleus; species Trichocoleus sp. DQ-A3. The sequence goes on from NZ_JAMPKC010000014.1 coordinate 14,140, forward strand.
ATTTCTCCCCTTAAAAAGGGCGGTTAAGAAAGTTAAGAAAAAGTTGCAGACGTTAGAAAAGGAATAGAGAAGAGAATATTCTCTTCTCTATTCCTTTTTACTTTTAATTCACTCAATCCTCAGGTCTCAAGCACTCAGTCCTCACCTCTCAGCCCTCAGCACTAATTAAGACTGTTCTTGCAATTCACCAGCGCGGACGCTAATGGATGTCGCTTGGTTGGCGCGCTGCACCTTCATCTGTATAACCTGACCGACACGGCTATTCTCGACAATTCTCTGCAACTCGGCGGCAGTCTTCACGGGTTGCCCATCAATCTCCAAAATCACATCCCCCCGGCGCATTCCACTTTTGGCAGCTGGGGTATTTGGCAACACTCGCACGACTAGGACGCCGTTGATTTCTGGCACCTGTAGGGGAGCATTGGGGTCGCTGTTGTTTTCAGCCGCTACTTGGGGCGTTAGGGTTGCCATTTGAACGCCGAGATAGGGATGAGCGACTCTTTCTCCACGCGCCAGCTGAACAGAAATTGTTTTGGCTTGATTAATCGGAATTGCAAAGCCTATCCCCATTGCGTCAGCACGAATCGCCGTGTTGATGCCAATTACTTCACCCTGTTGATTTAAGAGTGGTCCACCGGAGTTACCTGGATTAATCGCTGCATCGGTTTGAATGAAATCCAATCGCTTGTCAGGAATCCCCACAGCGGCACTGGAGCGTTTAAGGGTACTGATAATTCCCAAGGTGACGGTGTTATCCAATCCTAATGGATTGCCGACTGCGATCGCCCAGTCACCCACTTGCACTTCGTTAGAATCTCCAAGAGGTGCCACGGGTAAGTCGCTACCTCCATCGATTTTGACCACCGCCAAATCCGTTACCGGATCGGCACCTTGTACCTTCCCCTCTATTGTGCGTCCATCCTTAAGGGTGACAGTCACCTTATCCGCCTGATTGACCACATGGGAATTTGTCAAAATAATCCCACTCTTGTCAATAATGAAACCAGAGCCTTGACCGCGTAGGCGCTCTTGCATCGGCCCTCTGGGCAACTCTTCACCAAAAAAACGCCGGAAGAAGGGGTCGTCAAACAACGGATCGATGTTACGGTTGACTGTGCGCTCGGTATCAATTCTGACGACTGCCGCTCCTACCCGATTCACCGCTGCGGTGACAAAACTGCCAGTTGCAGCAGTATTGGGAATTCTAGAAATACTGCTTTGCGCTACCAGCTCTGATGCCCCTGGAGTAAGTGCAACTTCTTTGGGAGCAGGGCCAGCCTGAGACGGCAAGACACGATAAGCGCCAAACGCCAAAATGCCTCCTAGAAAGGTGGCAATTACATAGGTACTGACTTGACGCAGAAACCGAAAAAACTTTGGAAATTGCATAGCATCAATTTTCTAGCTTTGTGATGATCTATCTGGTAACAAAAATATCCCTATAGTTATTTTTACAGGTGAAACGACTGAACTTAGGCTCAAGCACTGATGCGGTTTTCCCTACATCTCAAATTTCTATAAACATAAAGACGCATTCTTTGAGGCGACACATTAGCGTAGGGGCACGAAGTGGAGTGTAGTACAATTTTTCATCTCTAGAAGAGCAGATACTTAAATAGGCTACGATGTGGAATACAAATGCTGCCTTATTGACTCTCCATGATTGGATCGAATCCGCTAACTGACGAAACCTTGCCCGTCCACGGTCGTTCACATACCCACGAGCATGGGGATGAAGAGTCTCCCCATCATCATGTCCACAGCGAAGAATCACTGCGGCGGGTTGTTAATCGCTTGTCTCGGATTGAAGGACACGTCCGAGGCATCAAAAATATGGTGCAGGAAAGCGAATCCTGCCCCAAAGTTCTCGTGCAGATTGCTGCTGTGCGGGGTGCCCTAGATCGGGTGGCGCGGATAATTTTGGATGAACATTTAACTGAGTGTATTGCCCGCGCAGCTGAAGAAGGCAATATTGAAGTTGAAATTGAAAAGCTAAAAGAAGCTTTGGATCGATTTTTGCCTTAGTTTAGTTAGATTACAAAACTGGCTTCCCTTTGCGTGGAAGCCAGAAAAAAACATTGGTATCGAAGACAACGATATAGCTAGGGATTTACTTATGCTTGTGCAGCAACTTATCAACAAGCACCTCTTGGTCGTCTTCACTCAAGCTGTCCCAATCCAGCCCCCGTTCAGCACTCAAGACGCGCATCTGCTGCTCTTTCTCTGTTAACCTATCTGTGCCATTCATCTTTCTTTCCGAGGCGAGGGTGTCCAAGAGTATGGATTTATCCTCCTGTGGCAGTTGTTTAACTAAGTCAATTACCTGCCTAATTGTCAATTCTATCTTTGGCATGATTATTCCCTCGGTAGTTTATGAAATTGATATCTGAAACCACAGCGACAATCATGACGGGGTGGCAGTTGTGGCTGAAATGAAGAAGCGAACATCTACGACACGTCGGGAAGAGCTGATTTGAGATTTTTGCTCAAGAGACGCGAAGACACAAAGGCAACTACTATGAAAAGTTCGCAAATTCTTTCAGCTCAACTATTTGTGAGAGTACCACAAGTAAGAAGCTAGCTGCTGTCTCATCCCTTTGGAAAAGGACTAGCGATCCTTCAATTTTTCTTCTCTCAAGTGCTTGTAAATGCTGATGTCTCAAATTTTCAGAATTCAATGTTTTTGGAGGTATTTTTTAGCACATATAGAAGTACAATTTTCACATTTTTACGACTTTTAATTTTGTTAAAGCTATTTTAATGAAGAGCCTTTAGATAATATATTTTTATTGTTTATTTTACTAAATGTAAAAAAGCGAGCTTGAATTTTTTTGACAATAAAAGCCATACAATTCTAAACATTGTCTGCGTTTTGATTCACCTCCTAAGTTGCTTACACATGGAAAATGTTTAGCTATGCGATAGATTGGCAATTGGCTTTAAACGTAAACCTTTATTTATCACAATATTGTATAAAACTGTGCTTAAATCAGCTTTTACAGGTTGTCGAGTCTACGGGGATCGACTTAAAATGAATTAAGCATGATTATAAACTATCGGCATTAGTTAACATAGACTGCTTTTTTAATTTGTTTAAATTAATAGAACCAACGATTGGTATTAGTAACGACTAAAAATAAAATATATTTTTATATGAATATATTTTGATAAAATTAAAAAATAGAATAATTACTTTGTTTTTTGCTTAAAAAATTTAGCAAAAAATCAACCTTAAAAATAACAATAATCAGTGAATAAAACAATAACATTTAAATATGTACCAAAATATCTTGATTATGTGAATTCACTGAGATAGGAATAGTTAGTATTTTTTGTCATAGTATTGACTTTTATTAGCCTAATATTTACTTTAGAAACGTAGCATAATTACCAATAAAAACAATAAGACAATTTAATGCTTAAGTAAGAAGTAATAAAAAATATTAATGTTTTTAGTGATGGCACTATGTTGGGGAAGTTGGAGGAAGCGATCGCACGGTTAACCTGGTTCGATTGCCTCTGTACACAGGGATAGCAAAACCTTCCTAATTCCGGAGTCGGAATTGCCAACGAATAGAGCAGTATAAATTCTACTGCATTGCTTGTAGCTCCAGTCAGGATAGCGATCGCAACTGATAGTGTTGGTGACAGAGGATGCGATCGCTATCCTGACGTGCATTACGATTAAGCAAATCAGATTTGAGCAAACAGTTGTAGAGGATGACGTTTGATTATCAATTTCACTATTCTTTGAGCGGTAGCGCAGATAAACCGATAATCCTGTTTTTACATGGCTTTATGGGTGACTGCAACGAATTTAATCAAGTTATCTCATTTTTGTCTGACCAATTTTGTTGTCTTGCTGTTGACCTTCCAGGTCATGGACAAACTAAGGTTATGGGTGGAGACGAGTGCTATGAAATGGCAAATACTGCCCAGGCTTTGCTCAACCTGCTAGAACAGTTAAGCATTGAAAAATGTTTTTTGGTTGGCTATTCGATGGGTGGACGATTGGCTTTATATTTGACCCTTCATTTCCCCGAACGTTTTCCTAAAGTTGTCTTGGAATCGGCATCTCCTGGGTTGAAGACCGAAGAGGAACGATGGAAGCGACTCCAGCGGGATCTAGAATTATCGCAGGAATTAGTAACGATTGATTTTTCAGAATTTTTAACAAATTGGTATCATCAGCCGCTTTTTGTTTCTCTCAAAAAACATCCGAAATTTGAGCAAATAATAGAGTCTCGGCTACAAAATAATCCCTTTGAATTGGCTAAGTCCCTAAGTAATTTGAGTACTGGATGCCAACCTTCTTTATGGGAAGCGCTCAAACAAAACCAAAACCCTATGCTTTTGCTAGTGGGTGAATATGATAACAAGTTTAGAATCATTAACTCAGAAATGGCGAAACTGTGTAAAGCAGCTAAGGTTAATTTAATTAGTAATTGTGGGCATAATATTCATGTAGAAAATCCAAGAGTATTTTTTGACAAAATTAGCCAGTTTTTAGCTAAACCTGTATCAATTTAATAATATTTGTTAAGGTAATGCTTACCCTAAATACCATTTGGGTTTTGAGGCGCTGCCTTAACGCTCCCTCAATCGGGCTTAAAAAGGAAAGCTAAGAAATTTATATGTTACAAACAAAATGATAAATACCCCGCCTCCGCTTTTAGGTAGGAGGCTGGGGCGAGATTCTAAATGATAGCTATTTAAACCAATTTTATATTATAAAAAATACGGTAATTTGCAGCTTTAATTAGTTTAAATTATTAATTTGCCTTTTCCGAAGTAAAGTATTATCAGAAATGTAGTTTATTGGTTGCCGTTGTGCGGAATTTCATTTTATGGAAACAATAGGAATTCATCATGCCGCGATTATTTGCTCTAACTATGAAAAATCTAAAAAGTTTTATGTAGAGGTTTTAGGATTCTCAATTATCCAAGAAACCTTTAGAGAAGAAAGAAATTCTTACAAATTAGATTTGAGAGTTGGTCGCGGCGATCAAATTGAGCTTTTTTCATTTCCTAATCCTCCTCAAAGATTAAGTCACCCTGAAGCTTGCGGATTGAGGCATTTAGCGTTTGCTGTCAAAAATATAGATGAAGCTGTTTACTATTTAAAAAACCAAGGAGTGCAGGTAGAAGATATTAGACTTGATGAGATGACTGGCAAGCGGTTTACATTCTTTAGCGATCCAGACGGATTACCTTTAGAAATCTATGAAAAATAGCTTTATAGGCGCTTAAACTTATGTTGGCTAATCAATACTTGGTTTTTCTCTGACATCAAGCTCTTAAGGAGCTTTTAAGCTTAAGAAAATTATCACTGCTTTGGCAAACGTTGTTAAGTTTTTTTCTTAAAAACTTAACAACGTCCGGAAAAAAAGGAGCAAAAGCAAGGGTTTCTACGGAGAAAGGCGATCGCTTTCATCAAAAGTCCCTTAAAAAAACGGTGGGAACAGTCTATTAATTCAACTATCTATAGTAATAGATTGTTCGACCTCACCTCCTTTGGAGTCCGCCATGAATCTCCACCGCCCAGCTTTGTGCTTACTACCCGGTTTCAAAAAAAGTACAAGCAAAGGTTTCACAACCTTTGACTTAATCGCTCATATTTTTCTAATTGGGCTGGTGGTAATGGCTATGCCGATTTTTTTCAACACGTCAGCTCCAGAAGGAGGTGTTGCCTCTTCTAACCGCAAAACGTTGCTGATTCGGATGAATTTCTAGGAAGTCTACGTTACAAACAATGAGGGGAAAGATATCTTAGGGCAAGCTGAAGAGTGTGATGGATACTAAAGTTCACTGAACTAGATTAAATTTGGAAACCCGCACTCGCGTCGGTTTTTTATCCAAAAGTTTGTAGCTCTTCTTTTAGCATTTGCTCATAAATTTCTGGCAACTTCCCACTCATAGAGTTGGTTTCTATCCCATAGCCCAGACTTGTCCAAGTGCCAGATAGCAGCCGCAACACCTTTTTTAGTTTCCCTTGGCGCAGCAACTTGGAAATGTCTACTTTCCAGGCTTTCCGGTCACTCAGCCACGCATAAACTACAGCGTCCTGAAATTGTGGCTCAAAGCTATAAGAGTGCCAAAACATAAATTCTGAAGGCTGCGGGTGATAGCGCTGAGCCTTCTCAAGCCACGTCGTGTTGAGCATCTGATAGCGACCAGCAGCAGTAGAACATTTTCCCGTATTAGGGCCAACACCAATCGGGATGCACATCTGGGGATGCTGGCTGAGGTCTTGGACATACTGACCGCCATAGATGACCCGATAAGGCTGGGCAACATTTGCTTCACTAGCAGAAATTGTCCGCATCAAGGCACGGATATAAGGATCGCCCCCTTGCATTGCCAAGGGAGCGGTACCGTTTCCGTTCAGTGGAGCCACCGACGAGTTTCCGTAGGAGAAGCCGCGATCGCGCAGCTTCTCCCAGTCTTTAAGATAAAGCAACAAGCACAGCACCGCCGTCATGCTCAGCATCCCGATGAGAAAACTCCCGATCGCTGAAAACATCCCGGCGAGAAAACGCCCGATGGCTGAGAACATAATTAGGCCACACTGGCAAACATCTGCTCCCAGCTTTTTTCAGGAGCCTCTGCCTTGGTAATGATTTCAACAATTTTATTGCGAGCCGATGGTTGAAATAGCGCTTCGACACACACTTTCGCGACCTTAGTACGGGGAATGCTGCCACTTAAAGACAGAGTGTCAGCCTTGTACATAGCGATTGGCTCTGAGTTCTCTTCGTTTTTGAGGCCTCCCGGTCGCACAATTGTGTAGGTCAACCCGCTTTTCTGAATATATTCCTCTGCTTGCTTCTTCCACACCAGAACTAGCCAGAATAGATTCAGTGGGTGCAAAACTTGAGAAGCACCAATTGAAGAAACCAGCACAAAATGCTCGATTCCCTTTGCCTTGGCGGCATCCACTAGATTTTTAGTGCCTTCGTAGTCCACCTTGTAGGGTCCAGTCGGGTCAAAGCCAGGGCTAGCACCCGTGGCGCACAGTAGAACCGTACTATCACCTAGGGCAGAAGAGAGGCTTTCTGGCTGTAAAACATCGCCAACTACCAATTCAGCGGCATCTGGTAGAATCTGTCTAGCTTTTTCGATGTCTCGAACTAACGCTCGAACAGGTATATTCCGCTGCACCAGCTCTTGTACAATCCGACGACCTGTCTCCCCCGTTGCCCCTGCTACAAATGCTTTCATTCATTTCTCCGTAAATTACCCGTGTCCAGTCTTTAGAATCGCAAGCTATGCTGAGTGGACAGAGAATTTTTTTTGGTTGGCAGTAAACTCTAACTTTTTAATTGTAGAAACTCAAAGGCGTTGTCGTCTTTTGTTGAAGAATTAGAATTTATGGAAACAATTCAGCCCATTGTGGGAATCCTGTATATAGAAAAACGGCAACCAGCGCAGGAGAGCAGGTGATGCAGTCGCAATTCTACGATCGTCAACCGTTTGAGGTACCGTTTGAGGTTAACTCAGGAATGTTGAATCCAGTATCCAGTCTCATGGATGCCGACAACGCAGCCATAGAAGCCGCGAGTACAAATGAAACGACTCGATTTCATACTCACTTTGAGAGCTGCATGGAGATGTATGCCGATGCCGAAACGGTTGCTAAGTATCTAGATACTCACCACGGTTGGTTCTGCCGCTGCGCTCACCCCATGCAAGTAGAACCCCTAGGAGAGAATGGTTATGCTTTGGTAATCGGGCGTTTTGGTGCGTTTGGTTATGAGGTGGAGCCAAAAATTGGCTTAGAACTGTTGCCACGGGATCAAGGTGTTTATCGAGTTCGGACAGTACCCGTTCCGAATTACGGGACTCCAGGCTATGACGTTGACTATGAGTCGGCGATGACATTAGTGGAAGTACCGGCAGATAGATTCGCCCCACATCAGGTATCTGCGATCACCTATGTTGAGTGGCATCTGGACTTGTCCGTTTATATTCAGTTTCCCAAGTTTATTCACAAGTTGCCTAAGTCTGTGATTCAAAATACGGGCGATCGCCTATTAGCGCAAATTGTGCGACAAGTTTCTAAGTCTCTCACCCCCAAAGTCCAGGAAGACTTTCATACCAGTCTGGGCTTGCCCGTGCCTAAAAAAGCCAAGAAAAGGGCTAATGGCTAAATCCCTAATGGCTAATGGCTAATTGCTATTAGCCATTAGCATCCTCCCAAAGGCTACATCTTGCTGATGATCCTTTGCAAAATTTCCACACCGCTGACAGCTTGCCAGCCAAACAGTCCCAAAAGCACAACATTTAAAAAAATGTGACTGTAACGCGCCCAATTGTGACCTTTTTGCATATAGGGAGAGAGTGCAGCAGAAACTGCTATCATCCCGGTCATGCCTAAGCCTGCCAGCAGGTGCGGTCCGAAAAAGAGTTTTCCATTATTGATATAGGTAACGCCCATGCCAATTAGGGTGCCTATCACCATCAACGCCAACAGCAATGAACCAACTTGGTAGTGCCGGACGTTAAACCTGCCTTTGATTAGCTCTTTTTTGGCTTCCCCTTCAGCATTGCGAGTGCGTCGGACGAGAATGCCCAGATATAGGGCATAGAGGGATGTGCCCAGTAGCACCCACATCAAGGCGGGGTGAATAAAATTAAGCCAGGGTTTAATCGATACGGGGATTTCCAAGCTCATAAGATTCGGCTCATTAAGGAACTTTATAAAACTTATCATAATGGCTGTCTACCTTTGGGTAGTCGTCATTACCGCGCCATAACCTCAGATGATTGAGTAGTAGAAAATCTGCTAAACATTGCAGGACAGGAATTTCTGAAGGAGGGCAGCTGATGTTGCCAGTCTGGTTACAGGCAGGTTTCTGGGGATTGGTGGGTGGATCGGCGTTGCTATTCGGAGCCGGGTTGGGATATTTTGTGCGAATTTCCCCGCAAGCGATCGCAGCCGTGATGGCTTTCGGTGCTGGTGTGCTGATCTCGGCGTTATCTTTTGAGCTAATGGATGAGGCTTATCGGCGGGGTGGCTTCGATTCAACAGCAATTGGTTTCTTAAGTGGTGCTGCTGTCTACACAGGGGCAAACTGGTATCTGAATTATCAGGGTGCCAAGCATCGCAAGCGCTCTGGTAACCAACAAAAATCAGAAGAAGAGGCAAGTGGGAGCGGTTTAGCGATCGCTATCGGTGCCTTGCTGGATGGCATTCCGGAATCAATTGCGATCGGGGTCAGCATGATTCAAGGAGGAGTTGTTAGCTGGGTGACGGTAGCAGCCGTTTTCCTCTCGAATCTTCCCGAAGGACTCTCCAGCGCCGCTAGCATGAAGAAAGCAGGTCGTTCAGCTCGCTATATCTTCGGCGTGTGGGCAGCGATCGCGATTCTTTCTGGTATCGCAGCGCTTTTGGGCGATGTCATCTTCAGTCACTTCTCTGAAGAAATTATCGCCGCAACTACCGCCGTGGCAGCAGGCGCAATTCTGGCAATGATATCAGACACCATGATTCCAGAAGCTTTCGAGCAAGCCCATGATTTTGCTGGACTAATCACCGTTGTTGGCTTCCTCGTCGCCTTTGTCCTCTCCAAGCTTGGGGGTTAAGCGACACCATCCTCTCAAAAGTATAATTTGAGGTGAAGTTGGCAATGCTGCGGAGGGGATCGGGCAACAGCGGTGAGTGCAAATCAAGACTTAATTAGGGCGGCGAAGCGGGGAGAACTTCAGCGGGTAAAAGCGCTAATCGCCGCTGGCGCTGATGTCAGTGCGACAGACCGGGAGGGCACCACTGCTTTGATGTTTGCCGCCCAGAACGGCTACACCGAGATTGTCAGACTTTTACTGGAGGCTGGTGCAAACGTCAATCAACTTAGACAACGATATCGTCTGACGGCTTTGATGATAGCGGCGGCAGCGAATCAGATTGACGTAGTTAGAATGTTAGCTTCCATTGGAGCTGATGTGAATGCCGCTAACGAGGATGGCAGCACAGCGCTGATGGTGGCGGCGCTGAAAGGTCATGTTGAGGTGGTGCAAATCTTGCTGGATGCGGGTGCCCAAGTCAATGTCAAAGACAACGTTGAGGATACAGCTTTGATGTTGGCGGCGCAGGAGGGCAAAACTAGCGTGGTGCAAGCCTTATTAGATGCTGGTGCTGAAGTGAATGGGAGGAGAGAGAATGATGGTGTCTCTCCCTTATTTCTCGCTGCTGGACTCGGACACGCTGAGACGGTGCAGGTTTTGTTAGAGCGAGGGGCAGATGCGAATGCCGAAACCAAAGATGGTAGAAGCCCCCTAAGACACGCTGCTGAGTTTGGTCGTTTAGAAGTGACTCAGCGGTTGTTAGCGAAAGGCGCTAATGTGAATGCGAAAGACAAAGAAGGTGAAACCGCTTTAACTCTAGCAATCGATCGAGTTCATCCGGCTGTGGTGAGAGCATTGCTGGAGGGCGGTGCTGATGTGAATGCTCAAAACTCGGATGGCGGAAGCGCGCTGATGGCTGCGGCAGCGATCGCTAACACGGATATTGTGACGGCGCTACTCGATCGCGGCGCGGATATCAATGCCAAAGATAAAGATGATGAGACCGCTTTAAACTTTGCCGTTGTCGAAGGTCATGCTGATGTTGTAGAAATTCTCCTCAACCGAGGGGCGGATGTCCAGTCGCGAAATAAGCTGGGCGATACCGCTTTGATGGTGGCAGCATTGCATGGTCAGGGGGCGATTGTGGAAGCTCTGTTAAGAAAGGGCGCGAATTCTAACGCGGGGAATCTGGGTGAGACAGCGTTAACCGTGGCAGCATCGCAGGGACACGCTGACACGGTGAAAGTGCTGCTGGAGGGTGGATCTAAGCCCAATACACGAGTCAACGACGGGAAATGTGCCCTCATCAAGGCAGCTGAGCAGGGGCACGCGGGGGTGATGCAAGGGCTACTCTCGTCGGGAGCGGATATCAATCTTCAAGATGATGCGGGTGCAACTGCTTTAATGTGGGCTGTTCAGCGGGGTCATGCGAATGCCGTGCAGGTATTGCTGAAAGCTGGTGCGGATGTGAATTTGAAAAACCGGGGTGGCTACACGGCTTTGGCGATCGCCCAAATGAATCGATACAGAGAGATCGCGCGATCGCTCAAAGCATCTGGGGCTGTAGATTAACGCTTAAAAGCCTGTAGATGGTGCCAAGGAGTAAGGAAGTAGAGTGCAAGGCGGCGACACGCGATCGCGTGCCCAGCACTCTTACAGCATTTGTTGTAGAAATCTCTGCGAATCAATATTAAGCGGTAAATCGCTAATCAATTAGTGTGGAATGCTACTTTTCCATAACGGCTTTCCCTGCAATGCCGCTGAATCAAGACGACACTCCCTGTAGCAAGCTGAGGGATCGTTTTAGCACCCGGATCGGTGTGAGCGATCGCGCGATCTTCGTGTAGTTGTAGGTTGGGTTGAGGAACGAAACCCAACACACAGAAGCATTTGTTAAGCTTCGCTCCTTAATTCAACCTACCTTTGCTCTGAATTTTTAGCTTCTTCGGGAACCGTATTAGAAACTGCCTCGGCAACCGATTGTAAGTAGCCAGAACTGGCTACACAAGAATCATCTGGGCTTAAATAAACAACACGAGTGGGAACTCAAACGAGTCTGCGCTGTTCTATCTGTTTGAGGATGGCGTAAGCGATGAAAACGCTTTAAATTTCGCAGTGAAAAACAGCGATCGCCTTCTTAAAAAGCATCAATCATTTACGTGAAATCCTCATAGATTGTAAAGGAACGATAAAGAAAAATGCCTGTTTATTTAAAGCTATCAATAAGTTACGTATAAACCCTGATATTTAATTTTAAGAAACTATAAACTTAATCTATTTTTATATAAATTTATTATAAAGCCTCAGTATAAACACCTTGCTTTAAATTAGAAGCTAACAAACTGCTTCGTTTTAACTAGGTAAATAAACTAAGTAAAATCTTCATCAGTAGAATCATGAAGTAGCGATAAAGAGCGTTGCCATTTTATTTAAAGATATCGAGAAACTACTGAGAATCTATTGTGGCTTAGAGGAGCCACTGATATATTGCGTACATTAGCTGAGCGTGAAGTATGCAGAGCTAAAGAAAAGGCATTATCTACAAACTCAATTAAACTTGCATCTTAACCAAGGAGATTTCATCAATGAAAGTAACTTCATTTTTACCTTCCGTTTTAGCAGCATCTGGCATTGCTATTACATCCTCTTTTCTAGTACCAAGCTCGGCACAAGCCTTCGGCATATCTTTTGATAGCACAAGTAAATCTTCTAATAACCAAGCCACTGGCGCATCAGCTTTTGTAGACTTCAGTTTTACTAAGGAAGGAGACAACGTTCGGCTTGGGCTGAATATCTCTAACACTACTGGTAAACCTCTTTTTGGAGAAAAAGCCACTAAGTCTAAACTGACAGGTGTTGCGTTCGATCTCCTGCCAGGTTTGTCCGTAGTTAGCAACTCCTACATAGGCGGCACGTTCTTCCCTGTACTGTTACAAAACGTTGATTTTCAGCCTTTTAGTAATAAAGTCGGTAATTTTAGCGTTGGTCTTGCTGATAACGACAACTTTGAAGGTGGCAGTCCTCAGAATGCTCTTCCTGAGGGCAAGAACACGTTTGCCAGCTTTTTATTGAGTGGTACAAACCTCGATGCTGCCACACTTGAAAGCCAGTTCCTGGCTGGATTTCAGAATAAATCCCTTCAGGCGGCAGTTCGCTTCCAAGACGTAAATGCTGGTGCTGGGAGTGACAAATTGCTAGGTGGTACTGTTACCGGAGGCGGCACCACTGGCGGCGGCACCACTGGCGGCGGCACCACTGGCGGCGGCACCACTGGCGGGGAAACCACTGGCGGCGGCACCACTGGCGGGGAAACCACTGGCGGCGGCACCACTGGCGGGGAAACCACTGGCGGCGGCACCACTGGCGGGGAAACCACTGGCGGCACCACTGGCGGGGAAACCACTGGCGGGGACAATGGTGGTTCAACAAAGGTACCAGAACCAGGCACTGTGGCAGCTCTAGCCTTAATGGTTGGAGGACTGAGAGTAGTACGCCGTCGGAAATCTAACTAAACCATTCATTGATTAAATAGTCATTGTTTCGGTAAGCAATGGGGGTTGGAAGTTTAGTTGAACTTCCAACCCTAATTTTTGCTAACAAGGTGTTTCTGTATCGGTGGCACTGTAATTTGGATAATGAATGGCGATTTTGGCGACTTTTATAGAGATTTTAGTTATAACCGAATTGTCAATTAAGGGGCTAACGTTCTATGTTCTCCAAGGAGAAAAAATTTAAAAGTGGCTTTGAGAGGAAGCTAGAGGAACTGTTTGGCTTGGACTTGCGATCGCTCGCGTTGTTTCGCATCGGTCTAGCGTTGCTCGTCGTTACCGATCTGATTAATCGTTCTAAGGATCTCAAAGCTCACTACACTGATTTTGGCATCCTTCCCCGCGCCCCACTGGTTGAACAATTCTTAAATCCTTGGTTCTGGTCAGTACATTTATTCAGCGGACAAGCTTTATTTCAAAGTTTTCTATTCTTATTTGCTGGATTTATTGCCTTTGCACTGTTAATCGGTTATCGGACAAGATTTGTCACTATCGTATCCTGGGCACTCTTAGTTTCCCTTCATAGTCGAAACCCGATGGTACTCAGTGCTGGAGACATCGAATTTCGCTTGTTGCTATTTTGGGCAATGTTTTTGCCGTTAGGGGCGTCTTATTCGGTGGATAGCGCCCTCAATTCATCCTCAAAAGCTTTGTCGGAGCGCATTTTGTCCGGTGCAACGGTCGCCTTGACACTACAAATCTGCTTTGTCTACTGGTTTACATGGGCGCTGAAGTCCGATCCGATCTGGTGGAAAGAAGGCAGCGCCGTTTATTATGCCTTGAACATCGATCAGTTTGCGACCCCCATCGGTCAATTTTTCTTAGGATTTCCGCCGCCACTGCTCGTCTTTTTAACCTACACCACGCTGGGGATTGAGTTATTAGGGCCATTTTTACTGTTCATCCCCATCCGTACCAGCTTTTTCCGCTTGTGTGCGGTGGCGACATTTATCCTGTTACATCTCGGTTTTGGACTAGGACTAACGCTGGGTCTTTTTCCGTTTATTAGCGCGATCGCTTGGCTAATTTTCATCCCTAGCGAGTTTTGGAATGGGATCTCCCAGCGCCTGCAAACTCCGCAACGTCAGGGACTAAAAATCTACTATGACGGAGAGTGCGGTTTCTGCAAAAAGACCGTATACCTGCTCCGCACCTTCTTAGTATTGCCAGGAACGCCACTGCTTTTAGCGCAGGATGACCCGGAAATTTTCGCGGACATGAAAACGCACAATTCCTGGGTAGTGGTCGATTGGCAAGGATACAAGCATTTCAAATTTAAAGCGATCGCCTACGTCTGTCACCTATCACCCTTACTTCGACCTCTGACTCCCTTGTTGGAATGGCGTCCTGTCTTGTCTGTGGGTACGAAAGCCTACGAAATCATTGCCAACAATCGCCGCGCCGCCTCTAAAGTCACGACTCCTTTAAAGTTTCGTCCTCTGGAAGTGCGTTCTTCGTTGTTAACAGATATTATCGCCTTCCTCTTATTGCTTTGCGTCTCTTTGTGGAATCTCAGGACAATTGCTCCCTCTATCTTTAAGCTGCCAAGCGTGGTTAACTGGGTGACGCTTGTGTTGAGATTAGACCAAAAATGGAGTATGTTTGCTCCCTATCCACTTAAAGATGATGGCTGGTATGTCATTCCAGGTCAGCTTAAAGACGGCACTGAAATAGATGTTTTTAAAAATGGCATACCTGTAACTTGGGAAAAGCCGCGTCTTGTGTCTGCGACTTATCCAAACGAGCGTTGGCGCAAATACATGATGAATCTTTGGAGCAAGGACAATTCCAAATATCGTCTTTACTATGGGCGATATCTTTGCCGAAATTGGAATTCTCAGCACCAAGGGTCACAGCAGCTTGATACCTTTTCTATTTACTTTATGCGTGAAAACACCCTACCAAATTATCAAACTCCAACGGTAAAAAAGGTTCGCATTTGGAAGCATTCCTGCTTTAATCCATCCTCAGAAGATAACTAAGCTGATGTGCATTTCCAAATGCACATCAGCCTTATAGTATGCGTTTTTTCGTCGCGTATACACTGGGAGTATTCTACGTTTACCAGAATTTACCTAGACCCTGGAGGATGCAGCTACAAAAACGTAGCCTGACGGAGACAGGCTAATTCTTTAAATGGTCAATTAACCGGACTTGATATTAGACCGCGGAGGCGGTCTTTGTTCGTGTAGCTGCGACTTTAGTCGTTACGCATTATTTACTTGACGACGCACCCAGCCATTAATGGTGAATCGACTGTCTGCGAAAGCTTTAGAAGGACAAACCACAGGCAACACTTCGTGTAAATAGCGGCTCAGGAAAAACACAATGCTGTTGTTTTTCGGTTCAACTGTTTTAAACGAGTCTGATTGTACGTAAAAATTGTTTTCCACCTTACTGTCGTAAATCAGCAACTCTCCGCCAGAAAAGGGCTTCGGTTCGCGATAAAAGTAATAAACATAAGTTAATTCTCTAGTGATAGTTTCAGGGCTGCCATTATCGTTATGAATTTTGAAATAATTCCCGTCATTATGGGAAGTTAACTGACTTTCAATATCGGAAACTTTAAAAGAAGGTATCCCTAGCTTTCTGAAGACATTTGGGAGAATCGCTTTAATTCGATTGACTACCAATTCAGAAAATTCAGGGAAGTAATAGAGAACCATTGAGCGACGATAGTCAGCCTCGTTTGTTGAAGTGCTAGTAGAAACAAAGTTTGACTCTTGTTCCCAAACGTAATTAAGTAAGCGGTTCTTTTCCTCTAAAGTTAAGAAATTATCAATTTGCACATATTCAGAAGGTAAAATATTTGGTAAAAAATCTACAGATTGAGGTGGTGGCTCTTCTATTGGCGGCAAGTTTTGTTGCACGTACAGGGGTGGTTCCGTAACGATACCAACCAAGCGATCGCTCGAAAAAGACAGAGCCGCATGACCCTCATTAATGGGAATCTGAAACAAACAAGAAAATACCGCTTCCTGCTTTTGGGATTGAGCCACAATTGTCTTCAGCAGACTGTGGAGGACGGGTGAATCTGACTTGAGATAAATGGTGTACTCATGCCCTCCCGTTAGGAGAAGCTGAACTTTTACATCCTGGACGTTAGGCTGCTGTGGAGCCGATTGCATAAACGTTTCCTCTTCGATGTTGAAAAATTGAAGAAACTATCTTTGGGCTTTCTCCCTAGCTTCAGAGCAATTTTAACCAGTCGGTGCGATGTATTGACTGGTACCGATACCCAACGGGGTGCAAAAAGCCGAATCATCGCGATAGATAAATCGCGTAGATAAAAAGAGCGATCGCTTCAACGCTTGCTCACCACCCAGAGTAGTTTATTACTAGAGGGTGCGAAGATAGCAGCATGAAATTTATGAAAATTTTTGTTCCAGGTCGCCTGTGTCTGTTTGGCGAACACAGCGATTGGGCGGGAGACTATCGCCGCATCAATCCGAATTTAGAAAAAGGCTATACGCTGATCGTTGGGACTAATCAGGGGCTTT
This sequence comes from Trichocoleus sp. DQ-A3, assembly GCF_039961975.1. Taxonomy (NCBI): domain Bacteria; kingdom Bacillati; phylum Cyanobacteriota; class Cyanophyceae; order Leptolyngbyales; family Trichocoleusaceae; genus Trichocoleus; species Trichocoleus sp. DQ-A3. The sequence continues at coordinate 30,752 of NZ_JAMPKC010000014.1, forward strand.
ATGCCGAGGTTAAGCCTCATCCTACTCATCTGATTTTTCACGCTTCCCTGAGTGACGGCACCCGGAAAACGCTGACTCTGCCGATGGACGCCGAGGTTTTGCTTGCCGAAGCTGAAAAAGGTGATTTCTTTAGTTATGCCGCTGGCGTTACCTACCAGTTTGTGGCTCGTTACCGAGTGGACGGACTGGAAATCGACAATTATCTGACAGATTTGCCAGTTAAGAAAGGTCTTTCCTCCAGTGCTGCGCTGTGCGTCCTCGTAGCTCGTGCTTTCAATCGCGTGTATGACTTAAAGATGACCCTCCGAGACGAAATGGAGTTGGCTTATCAGGGGGAGATTACCACGCCTTCTCGCTGCGGACGGATGGATCAAGCGTGTGCTTATGGCGATCGCCCGATCCTGATGGTTTTTGATGGCGATCGCTCGGATGTCGTCGAACTAAAAGTGCCCAAAAATCTATTCTTTGTAATCGTGGATCTCGGTGCTGGAAAAAATACCCAGGAAATACTCAGTAACTTGAATCAGTGTTATCCTTTCGCCTGTAACGAATCCCAAGAGAATGTCCAAAAATATCTTGGCTCCATCAGTTCTCAAATTACTCAAGAAGCAGTTAACGCCTTGCAAAAAGGAGATGCTGAAAAAATTGGTATCTTGATGAAGAAGGCACAAACCGAATTTGATAAGCATCTAATTCCCGTCTGTCCTGAGCAATTAACAGCTCCCATCCTGCATAAAATCCTTGATTATGAACCCATTCAGCCCTACATTTGGGGAGGGAAAGGTGTTGGTTCGCAAGGGGATGGTACAGCACAATTTATCGTTAAAGACGAAGAAAGCCAGCAAAAAGTCATTGAAATTATTGAACGGGATTTTCCTCAAATGCAAGGTTTAAAGCTAACACTTCATGCACGCAAAGTTCGCAAAGCTATCATTCCAGCCGGAGGTTTCGGAACTCGTTTATTTCCAGCTACCAAGGCGGTGAAAAAGGAATTTTTCCCGATTATCGATCGAGAGGGTCGTGCCAAGCCGGTAATTCTAGCAATTGTGGAAGAAGCCATCAGCGCTGGTATAGAAGAAATCGGGATTGTAGTGCAACCAGGCGATCGCGCCCTGTTTGAGGAGTTCTTTAAGGTTCCACCTCCCAGCGAACTTTTCAAGAAATTATCGCCGCAAAATCAGGAATATAGCCAGTATCTACAAGATTTAGGCAGCAAAATTACATTTTTGAATCAAGACAAACCAGAAGGCTATGGTTATGCTGTATTCTATGCCAAAGAATGGGTGAAAGATGAGCCATTTCTGCTGATGCTGGGCGATCATGTTTACTCATCGGACACTGAAACATCATGTGCAGGTCAACTTTTAGATGTTTACAAAAAAGTTAATCAAAGTGTTGTTAGTTTGACTAAGCTTCCAGCAGAAAGCCTTTATAAATCTGGCTGTGTTACAGGCATTTGGCAGGACTCAAGCTCAATCCTTTCAGTAACTCAACTTGCAGAAAAGCCCACAATTGAGTATGCACGCCAGCATCTTCGTGTAGAGGGAATGGCAGAAGATCAATTCTTATGTATATTCGGTTTATATGTACTCACACCGAAAATATTTGAATTTCTCGAAAATAATATTAAAAACAACTTCCGCGACGAAAAAGGCGAATTTCAGTTAACATCCTGTCTCGATCAATTGCAACAGCAAGAGGGAATGACCGGATATATTGTCAACGGTAAGTGTTATGACACCGGATTGCCAGATCCCTATCGCCAGACAATGATTGATTTTAGAAATGCACAGCAGTAGTTAAAAGGGTGAGCGATCGCGATAAAGCATCTGAACCCCGGCGATCGCTACCTCCCTCTGATTCTTTCTGTGACTACTTAATGCAAGAAGTGACGGATACCTGTCAACACCATCACTAAACCAAGCTCATTAGCAGCCTTAATCGAATCTTGATCGCGCAGGCTGCCTCCCGGCTGAACAATCGCTACAATTCCCGCCGCCGCTGCTGTCCGCACCGAGTCATCGAAGGGGAAAAAACCATCGCTGGCAAGCGTGGCACCTGAGGATTTTTCTCCAGCTTGTTCTAAGGCAATTTTGACCGAACCGACGCGATTCATTTGCCCAGCACCCACACCTAAAGTAGTGCGATCGCGCGTTACAACAATCGCGTTAGATTTAACGTGTTTGCAAACTTTCCAGGCGAATAGTAATTCTTCCAGTTGTTCTGGCGTTGGTTGCTTTTCTGTGACGACTTGCCACTGGCTGGCGTTTTCCACCACGTCATCAGAAGCTTGGACGAGGAAACCACCGGCAATAACCTTAACTGTATTTTCTGGCCCAGCTGCCAAGTCTGGCAAAGTCAAAACCCGCACCTTAGACTTAGCCGCCAGAATTTCCTGTGCCTCTGGTTCGCATCCCGGTGCCACGACGCATTCTAAAAATGTTTTGGTCAGTGCTGTCGCTGTGGAGGCGTCAATCGGCTGATTTAGCGCCACAATCCCACCGAAAGCCGAAACCGAATCAGCATTAAAAGCTTTTTCATAAGCCTCCGACAAGCTATTTCCTAAACCTACGCCGCAGGGATTATTGTGCTTGATAATCGTCGCGGCTGGGGTATCGGGAAACTCGGCAATAATCCGCCGCGCTGCTTCCAAATCCACTAAGTTGTTATAACTCAGTTCTTTTCCCTGAAGTTTAGTCGCCGCCGCCCATCCAGACGCAACTGCCCCAGTTTGATACCATGCGGCAGGTTGATGGGGGTTTTCCCCATATCGTAGAGATTGCAACTGTTGTCCAGAAAGGTCAAATTGGGTGGGTAGGGGCGATGTATGCGCCTCGACAGGGGATTGATGGGTGAGATAGGTCGCGATCGCCCTGTCATACCCCGCCGTATGCTCAAAAGCCTCTCGTGCCCTAGCCAGACGGAACTCAAAGGACACCTCCCCGCCCTGTTGCTGCAATTCCTGCAAGTAGGCATCGTACTGGGCTGGGTTAGACAAAACTGTTAGATGTTGGAAGTTTTTTGCAGAAGCCCGTATCATCGCTGGGCCACCAATGTCAATCTGCTCAATCGCTTCCGGCAATGTGACTTCGGCTTTCGCAATCGTCTGCTCAAAAGGGTAAAGATTTACTACTACCAAATCAATCGGGCGAATTTGGTTCGCCTCCAAATCTGCCAAATCTTCGGGCACATCCCGACGCGCCAAAATCCCGCCATGAATTCGGGGATGCAGCGTTTTGACTCGCCCCCCCAAAATCTCCGGAGAACCCGTGTAATCTGAAACTTTTGTCACGGGTAGCCCAGCATCTTTAAGGGCTTTAGCCGTTCCACCACTGCTGATTAAATCAAACTCAAATTCTTCAACCAACTGACGGGCAAAATCGATTAGCCCAGTTTTATCAGATACACTCAGCAGTGCTAGACGCGCCATAACTTCTAAAGTCCCTCTTTTTCCAACCTTACTCAGGATAAATGCGATCGCTCTCATGCACAAACAGAGAACCCTGCCCTCACGGCATGGGCAGGGTTCTTGATTCAAAGCGAAGTGAGGAGTTTAAGATAACCGCTTGCCTGGTGGCAAGAAAACGGTTGGTCAGTGGTTTGCCTCAGCCACGACGCCACGCATTTCTGGTTAAACAGATGGGTGGACGCGCAGTGGTAAGCCAGTCGTAACGAACGCTAGAAGACTTGTATAACAGGTGTTTCCAAGCTAGCGATCGCTACTGCTACTACCCAATTTTGAACAGACCTTGAAGCAGTTCCAAATTGGAAATCAGCAGGTAGGCGATTCCCGCACCACCAACTCCACCAATCAGAAAATTACTCGCAAACTCGTTCCAGCCTTCCTGACTATTGAGGGCGTCTGGAGGACGGGGCGTGGTAATCGTTTTAGTGGGGTTGGGGGGATTGCTAGAAGCGTAGAGGGATAGCCCAATCGTCAAAATGATAATCAAGCCAACCGTTGACAGCAAACCTGCCAGGTTCGCGACATCTGTATCGCGCAGAGGACCCAGTTTGGCGAAGGGACCAATCAACCAATAACCATGAGCCATACCAATTTCTAATGCTCGGCGTCCGGGTGACAGCCCTTTGCGATAGGCTGGCAAGTTATTGATGTAAGCCTCTGTGAAACCGGAAGAATTAATCGGCGTTGCTAAATTGCCAATTTGCGGATCGCCAGCTTCATGGACAACTTCCCGATTTCTGGGGTCGTTACGACGATCTTTCGAGTCGCTTATTGCTTGCACTTGCATAATTTCTTCACCTTTTGATGAGCTAGTGCCACTAATTATCGTTGGGTTAAAACTGGAGATGCTTCTATCGTTTGATACAGCATTTTTTAACCAGTCTTGAAAATCCTGCGATCTTTACGGCATTGGATGGAAAAGCAGGTCAGGGAAAATGTAGATAAAGACAGCCAAGAGACTAGCCTGAAGGGATAGCCACACAATAGCCAGAACCGGAGCTAGGGAAAGATACTTGAGGAAATACTGCATGAATCATTCTCCAAAACAGTCAATAATTCAACGTAACTAGCGAATTGAGACAGGAATCTCATCTTCTTTTGCAGTCAATTCACCCGTGAGCAATTCTTTGACTGCTGCCAAAGGCCAAGTGAAGCCACTTAGCATAAAACCAACAGCCCGGGGAACATCCAGTTGGATTTCTTTATACTCTGGGTTTGCCTCTTTTTTCACCGATTGAATATAGGCACGACCAACCCAACCAATCCAACCCGCAATATACAGGAACAGAATGCTGGGAATGATAAAGTCACCGGCACGATCCAGGCGACCATCTACAACCAAGTGGGGTAAACCCTCTGGGCCACACATTGCCTGAGAATAACGTTCAAAACGCTTGCGCCCTGAATCGGGGTCGAAGTTGGTATTGCGGGCGGTTGCAGCACGTTGCTGAAAAGCCTTGGACTGGCTGCATGGCACCAGACCTGATACGTTATCAGCCGATGCCGTTGGGGCAACGCTAAACCAAATACAAAGGGCAAAAATCAAAGCCAACAATCGTTTCATGGGATTGTTTCCTTTTGTTACAAAACGAAAACTTTTATGTACAAAACAAGGTCATTGTTTGTACGGAAGCAATCATGTATCGATATATTAAAGTACCAGTGAATGTCAACAGTATTAGCGATTGAAACAAGTTGTGACGAAACGGCGGTAGCGATCGTAAAGAATCGTCAAATTTGCAGTAGCATCGTCGCCTCACAAATCCCTGTTCATCGGCAGTATGGCGGGGTTGTGCCAGAAATTGCTTCCCGTCAACACGTCGAAATAATTAACAATTGTTTAGACAAAGCACTCGAAGAAGCGCAGATGGAGTGGGCGTCAATTGATGGTATTGCGGCAACCTGCGCCCCTGGTTTGGTGGGGGCATTGTTGGTGGGGCTGACGGCTGCCAAAACTCTTGCGATTGTCCATCGGAAACCGTTTGTCGGAGTCCATCATCTGGAAGGCCACATATACGCTACTTATTTGAGCGAACCTTCTTTACAGCCGCCTTTTTTATGTCTGCTGGTTTCGGGCGGACACACCAGCTTAATTTATGTAAAAGATTGTGGTGTGTACGAGACACTAGGAGAAACTCGCGATGATGCCGCTGGTGAAGCCTTCGATAAGGTGGCGCGGTTGTTAAATCTGGGTTATCCGGGTGGGCCTGTCATTGACCAACTCGCCCAAGTGGGGAATCCGCAAGCCTATCCTTTGCCGGAAGGGAATGTCGGGGTGCCAGGGGGCGGCTATCATCCCTATGACTCTAGTTTTAGTGGCTTAAAAACAGCTGTGCTGAGACTGGTGCAAAAATTGCAGCAGGAATCTCCGTCGCTGCCAGTGAATGACATTGCGGCGAGTTTCCAGGAAAGCGTAGCGCGAAGTCTGACGCGAAGGGCGATCGCCTGCGCCCTCGACTACGGTCTTGACACCATTGCCATCGGTGGCGGTGTCGCCGCCAACAGTGGACTGAGAAAACACCTGCAAGTCGCTACTGCACAGCGAAACCTGCGGGTGCTATTCCCCCCGCTAAAATTCTGCACCGACAACGCCGCCATGATTGCCTGTGCTGCCACCGATCATTTGAATCGGGGTCATACTTCCCGATTGACTTTGGGCGTTCAGTCCCGGCTGCCAATTACTGATGTTATGCAGCTTTACCAAACTTCACAGTAGAAGTTTGCATCCAGTTTTGAGGCGCGAGGATGCAATATTTTTCGGACAAAGCGATCGCGCAATTTCTAAACAGACCTTAAATCAGTCGATTCTCTCGATCATTTTGATGAGTAAGGATGCAATACTTTGGATAGCGCGATCGCCCGGTTTCTGTCTGAAAGCTGCTGCAAATTCAGCTGATTATTCTCATCTAAAAGATTTTCTTTCTGCAAAAGCTCATAAATTGTTAAAGACAGCAGCATTTCTACCTGATTCGCCCGACTGCTGAGCCAATGATGAGTCTCTGCATCCGAGGGAAAGCGCTCAATACACTCATTTGTGTAACGGCGAAACTCTCTGACATCATTTAAAAGCCGAACCAAATAACTAGGACACTCGCAAGCAATTACATCGGCTGCCTCGCAGATAGCCAGCAGATGTTCGTCAGTCAACTCCGAAGAAATTTGAATAGTCTGTTTTGGATCGATCATAATTTCAGCACAAGTATCAGGAAAGCCTTAGATTCATCAGTTGATTGTTCCCTTGCCACTCAGACTAATTACTACTCTTCTGGGAGCGCTCATCGCGATCGCAGTCAAAATCTAAGAAGCGAAAATCAATATCGTTTTTTTGCAGGCACCCCTTTAATCTTAATAAAATTTAAAGATTTATGGTGCCAACAAAACATCTACCTTAAGCGAAGTTGCTAGAATCCGGATAATTAGCTATAATTTTGCGAATTTCGGTAGCAACTGCCTCTGGCTGCTCCACCATCGATAGATGTCCGCAGTCCGGAATTTCCATCACGTTCTCACCACAACCCTGAAATAACGGGTGAAAGCTTGCTAAGTGGCGCACATACTTCGGTTCCATTACCCTATCTTTAGCACCAGCAATAAAATAAACCGGCTGTTTTAGCCGTGACACCACCTGCGGTAAGCGATTGACCTCCGCTTCCGTCGTCGAATCCAGTAAAGTCCCCAGCGCCGCTTCCGGATGAGCAGTAATAAAATCAATCAGTCGCTGTCGTCCCCAGCACCGAGCAATTGGGCGCGCCACTTGCGCCCGTGTAAAAGGCAAATCAATCCCCGGTACATAGCACAGCCAATGGGGACGCCGTTTCAGAAGCTGCTGACCCGCAGCCCGAAATCGCTCGAAAGCCTCCTTCAGATAAATGCCACCTCCAGCATTAATGCAGACAACCCCCTTAACAGAATCAGGTTGCTGGTCTGCCGCCCAAAGGGCAATGCTGCCACCCAACGAATGACCAATCAGCCAAGCACTAGAAATATTCAGCTTCTGCAACAAAATACCGACTTCTTTGGCATAAGCAGCTGGAGTGTAATTCGAGAGGCTCAACGTAAGAGGCTCTGAAGAGCGAAGAAAGTTCTCCTCTGGCTGACTCTCGCGGACGACTTGCCGACTCTGCACCGGCATTTCTTGACGGGTGAACCCATAATTATCTAGAGGCTGAGAATCACCAAACCCCCGCAAGTCGTAAGACAAACACTGATAATCTGGTGCTATCTGCTCAATCAGGGGTTGCCAGTACCGACGGCTGAGGAGCCAGCCGTGGATAAAGACCAAAACAGGGGTAGATGATGCAATGGGAGGCGTCAAATCGTAGGTGTGCCGAACTCCCAGGATTTCGATAGTTGCCATATTTTGATCCTATCCCGAAGTTCTACCAGATTGGTCAAGAAGTCATTGTTATTGGTCATGGCCTACCCCTGCCTTACGAAACGTCTGCTTGTCGGCGCGATCACTTCGAGAAGCGTAAAGTAGGACTATTGGACAAAAGACGAATGGCTAAACATTAAAATCTGCGCCCTAGCAATCGCTGACGCACGCTTTCAGCAATTTTTTGACCTAAATATTCCGGAATCACACTTTCGTTCGGTCCCAACAAGTAAAGAATCAAGCGGGTGCGTCCTCGCCAGACTAGCAAATTGGCATTGACCACCAGCAAATCCTCTTGCCAGATAGCGTACATCACCTTATAAAACAGACCCGGTTGGTTATCCGCCTCAATTAACAGCGCCGGAAGATGGAAAACAGGGTCTACATAAAATTCCGTTTCTACCTGCTCCAAACCGGCATCCAGATTAAATTCCACTGCCAGCATCTCTTCTACTTCAAAGCGCCCAGCCAAAGCTTCCCGAATGGCGCGACAGACATTTTCCGAGGTTTTGTCTGTCAGTGCTTTGCTACCACGAGACACCACCAGTTTGATGAAAACTAGCATCGGAGGAGCGATTTGACCATATAGACTGAGACTGTGAATGGTCAGCCCGTATGCAGCCAGAACCCCAAAAATATCACTTAGCAGAAAAGATTGATTGCGGTAAGCAAAATGTAGGGCGCTTTTATTGCCTTCGGGTTTCAGCTCAATAACCGCTCTGGTGGTTTTATAGAGCCGATAGGCAAGCCTCAAGTTTTGTAGCTGAATCTCACTGCTGACAAACTGCTCGTAGAACTGAGGAAACGCCCGATTAAAGCGCTTCAGAAGTTCTAGTGTGGATGATTTCAAACCCGTGGCCATATATAGGGCTAAGACTCGCTTGCCAGGTTAAAAGCATTTTGGGAGATAGAGCCAAGTGCCCTTCGCCAAAGAACCTTCTCTTATGGTTAATCTCTCACAAATTTTCCTAAAAAAATTATCCACTCGATACCAACTCCCGGTGGAGTTGAGTAGATTGGTGCAAATAAAGATAACCGGTGCAAGTTCTCCCTTGCCCCTTAGTGAAATAACTCAACATTCGTCGTATCATGACTAGCTGCCCGTACATGATTTTCTTTGTTTTTGCTCACCTGTGCCAACGCGATGTGGCATCCAGGAAGTAACCAGTCAAAAGCTGCCTCTGTTTCTCAGTTCTTCTGTTGCTCTTGTCTCCAGTCATCAGCCAAAAACTTGTGCCTAGCTGCACGATGGCTTGGCGAGACGGTAGCTTCTCCCGACCGACAATTCAAGGAAATCGGGATTGCTGTGGAGCTGCGGAGTATTAACCCGTAGAATTCAGTCTAACTAATGTATTGCCAGTATTGCCGAATGCGCCCTAAACCACACAATGCCGCACCCGCTCCAGATCGGGGAGTGCGTGTAATGGTTTAAAAGGTAGCGCAATTGTGTTATCATTTTTTTCGTGATGTTTGGGCTAGATTCGTTGAAATAAGAGGGATGGAGATACTGAGACTGTATCACTCTCCAAGAGTGTACGTGACTCCCCCGCGTCAATTGATTGCACGAGATTGATTCGTTCCTCAGATTGCTTCGTTTCTCGCAACCGAACACCGGAAGTAAATCCTGTAGAGATTAGATATTTGGTACTTGCAGGGAAACCTGAAAGTGTTGGAATTGGTCTCTTCGATCAGGAAGTCTCAGATCGCGTGTTAGCACGCGGTGCGAAGCACGGTTGGGAATTCCCCAGACTGCTGGGAACTGGAGAATGTAAATACCTTAACCACACCTGCATGGGTTTTTGGAAAAGCTTGTTTAGCGGTTCTGATGGTAGCACTGCGTCGAAGCCGACGCTGGGGGAGGGGGATGTTGTAGAAGGTACAGGCGATCGCACGGGCAGCGGCTCTCGGATATTTTTCAGCACCGAACGCGACATTGACCTTTATGAACTCGAAGAACTCTGCGATGCGGTCGGGTGGTCCCGGCGTCCGCTACGCAAGGTCAAGAAAGCAATCGAACATAGTTTTTTAGTCGTTTCGATGTGGGAAGTGCGAGGAACCCAGCGACGGCTAGTAGGTTTTTCCCGCGCCACTTCCGATCATGCCTTCAATGCCACCATTTGGGATGTGGTAGTTCACCCGGATTTTCAAGGGAAAGGACTGGGAAAGGCGTTGATGAAGTACGCGATCAAGAAGCTACGCAGTGAAGACATTAGCAACATTACTCTGTTCGCTGACCCCCAGGTGGTGGATTTCTACCGGGGACTGAATTTTATTGCCGACCCGGAAGGAATTAAAGGGATGTTTTGGTATCCAGATTAGTTCGTGAATTCTTTACTCCAAATATCGGCTAAATAAGCTATAATAACCAGAGGTCGCTGGCAAGGCGTGTCAGGGGGATTAAACACCCAAGACCCGATCGGCTGATAGCCCATCGCTGAATTTCACCGGGATGTAGCGCAGCTTGGTAGCGCGCCTGCTTTGGGAGCAGGATGCCGCAGGTTCAAATCCTGTCATCCCGATTTTTAGTAGTAAAAAGAGTTAGCCCCAAACCAGCCAAGGTTAGAGGGAATCTCAATAATTTTCGGGTGTGATGTCTGACACCCTGCTGAAATTCCCTTGAGGACTTCGGGAGGTGATTCATACAGATTTTTCCCTAGTAAATTGGGAGATAAGTTGGCTGACGATTGCCTGGAACTCATCCTAATCTTACATAGTCATAGAGGGTTACAATTCGCGATTCATTCCCTCAGTAATTTGGGAATTCCATTTCCGAGTATGCAGCATTGAGAATGAATAAATAGCGAGTTCAGGCATCAAATTGACCTTTGGTGCCAGGAATTAGGACATGGGGAGTTAAACAGTTCAAAAATGACAGTCGCAACAAAACAGTAGAATCGATAAAGTTTAGTTGGAAATAAACTTAGACCCATTCATTCGGGTACTGCTAGAGCGAAGAAACATTATCGCCTTGTCTCGACTCTATTATTGGTAAGGCGGGGTATTCAACGAAAAATTTTGAGGGAATTGTAATGAGATCATTAGTTCGATTGAGCGCAACACTGGGTTTAGTGGGAAGTGTTGTACTGGGAGCGCTGCCCGGTTTGGAAACGCTGCGGGCACTGGCATTGCCAGAACAACAGGTTCTAGAAAAGTTGCAAGCTGTGCCCGTGTTTACGATCACCGATCCTCAAGGTTCTCCATTAGTTGCTTCAGTGAATGAGGGCCAAAAGAAGACCGCAGTGGCAGGTGTTTTTATCAGCCAGCAAGATGCCCAAACATTTATCGAACGGTTGAAGAAACAAAATGCTCAACTAGCAAGTACGGTGAAGGTGGTACCCGTATCGCTGGGAGACGTTTACAAACTGGATCAAGCGAATGCAGCCAAGCCAGATGGTCTGGATTTTGCTTTCGTACCCACCCAGCAGCAGGTAGATTCAGCAAAAGCCATCCTGAGTCAAAGCGGCAAACCCGTGCAAAATTTTGATGGGGTTCCTTTGTTTGTGGCAAGAGGCGGAAAGGATAAGGGGTATTTGACCCTACAACGAGACAATAAACCCATCATTCCTTTCTTCTTTAGCAAAGAAGAATTACAGAGTATGCTGGATCGATTCAAACAGCAACAGCCAGCTCTGGCATCTACAGTGGAAATTCAGGTGGTGAATCTGGAGGGTGTAATTGAAACTTTACGCACCAGCAATAATCAGCAGCTGAACAACATTGTACTGGTTCCACCCAAAGCGTCAGTAGACTTTGTGCGATCGCGTGGTCCTGCCCCCGCGAATTCTCAGCAACAACGTCGCTAAAGCGGTAAATAGACAAAAGAATCAAAGATAAAAGATAAAGTATGAAGGATAAACTTCATACTTTATCTTTTATCTTTTTTCCTTGATTCTGGCGTTTTCCTTGGGTATGGTTTCAGGTATAGAACTTTGGAAGTGGCGAAACTGGGCGCGGGATGCTGCCAAATCCGCGGACGTTGACCCAACAGAAGTAGACTGGTTGCTGCGAGAAGTCGCCGCTCTAGATCGGTTGGCGCTGCGGTTGGAGTCTTTCAAAGACAAAACCCAGATAAAATTACCGATGCCGTTGCCGGAGTTAACCCAGATGTGGCAACGGCGTCTGGATGAGCGGTTGCCAGTTCAGTACCTGGCTGGTATTGCTCCCTGGCGTCATTTTTCTCTGTTTGTTTCACCAGCAGTATTGATTCCGCGACCAGAAACAGAATATTTGATTGATTTGGCGGTTACCGCTGCGGCTCAGGGCGGAGCCTCGCCGCCTTTAGAGCAAGGACATTGGGCAGATTTAGGAACTGGCAGTGGCGCGATCGCTCTCGGACTCGCAGATGCCTTTCCATCTGCCACTCTCCACGCGGTTGATTATAGTCCGGCTGCTCTAGCGATCGCCCAACAGAATGCCCAGCGACTGGGTTTAGCGGCTCGCATTCAGTTTTACCAAGGTTCTTGGTGGCAGCCATTGTCCGCCCTAAAAGATCAGCTCAGCGGCATGGTATCAAACCCACCTTATATTCCCAGTCATTTGCTGCCTTCCCTGCAACCGGAAGTAGCGAAACACGAACCACACCTCGCCCTCGACGGCGGCACAGATGGCTTAGATTGCATCCGCCATTTGGTAGAAACAGCGCCAGACTATCTGCGACCGGGCGGTATTTGGTTGATTGAGATGATGGCGGGACAAGCCGATACAGTTGTTCAACTGTTGCAAGATCGAGGCAGTTTCTGCAAAATTCAAATTCACGCCGATTTAGCTGGGATTGAACGCTTTGCCTTAGCCTATCGGAAACCCGATGAGTGATGAATTTGAGGGGATTTATTCAAAACTCAAAACTCTAAAAAAATGACACAAGTTTCAATGGCAGCCTTGATAGAAGGCGCTCGTTCTGGGAGTTTGGTTAGCTTTCCCACCGATACTGTACCAGCACTGGCAGTGCAGCCGGATCGGTCAGAGTTAATTTTTGCAGCAAAGCAGCGGCGGCAAGATAAACCGCTGATTTTAATGGGCGCAAACGCTTTAGATTTGTGGCCTTTTGTCCAGGGAGGTCCGGCTGAATGGCAGATTTGGCAACAAGTTGCTGACCAATATTGGCCTGGTGCTTTGACTTTAGTATTACCAGCCTCAGCGTGCGTTCCCAAATCGATGAATCCATCTGATCCGGCTACGATTGGGTTGCGCGTGCCGAATTCTGGCGTCGCGCTCTCAATTCTGTCGCAAACTGGCCCCTTAGCAACTACTAGCGCCAACCGTTCGGGGGAGCCACCTTTAGAAACGATGGCAGAAATCGCAGCTCAGTTTCCCGATGTCCTGACGCTATTCTCCTCGGAGGAGGAAACAACACCGACGGCTGGCGTTCCTTCCACCGTCGCCAAATGGACGGGCAGCGGCTGGGAAATCTTGAGGCAAGGAGCGGTTAAATTGGTAGTTTAATCGACTCAGCTAATCAGCAAAACTGGTAATTATATTTATGTCCCAAGACGCGAATCCGGACGTGACAGCCATCCTGGAGGAACTCAAGCAAACCCAGATGGCGTACCACATGGCAACAGAAATGAGCCAGTTTAAAGCTGGGTTTTTGGCGAGGACTTCCCATGAATTGCGATCGCCCCTCAACAGTTTGATTGGCTTGCATCAGTTGATTTTGTCTGATTTGTGTGACAACCCAGAAGAAGAACGAGAGTTTATTGCTCAGGCTCACGCCTCCGCGCTGAAGCTGATGCAGCTCATAGACGAAATTATCGCCGTTGCCAAAACTCAACACGGCACCAGTCGGATAGAGATTCAACCCGTCGAGCTTGCCAAGGTTCTAGAGGAAGTCTACAACTTGACTCACCTGCAAGCAGCGAATCGGAGTATCCGCCTTGAGGTATCGCCACCCGATCGAGAGATTTACGTTCTGGCAGATCCGCGACGATTGCAGCAGGTGCTGCTAAATCTGGTCGATACCGCGATCGCTCGCATGAATGAAGGCAACATTCGGGTTTGGGTTCCCTCCTCACCAGCATCTGGGTACATCCACATCTGGATTGATGCCGAGTGCCCCGTCAGCGTCTGGAGCGAGCCAGTTGATTTGCTCAAAGAGCAAAAGACGTCGGAATTGGGAGGGGCACCCAGAAAAGGAGCACCCCGACAAATGCCACAGCTATCCGAGGGGATGAACTTACTGATTGCTCAAACCCTCATCGAAGTGATGCAGGGACGCCTGGAAGTAGTGGCAGCGCAACCAGCAGATGCCTCTAATACTTCAGCCGCCCAGAATCTCACCCGGCTTCAGTTTTCGCTTCCCCTAGTGCCTATTGAGACGACATAACCTGGGCAGGCAGAGGCTCGGTCAGCGGCTGGTTGTTATACAGCACCATCGTCGTACTGGGGTTGCTACATTCAAAACCGATGCGCGTGTAAAAGCCCTGTTGATAAGTCGTCATCAGGTAGACCCGCTCTACCCGACTGACACGAGGATGGCTCAAGACTGTTTCCACCAACTTGCGTCCGAGTCCTGCACCTTGGTATGCCGGATGTACGACCACATCCCAGATAGTGGCACGATAGATACCATCGGAAGTCGCTCTGGCAAATCCAATCAGCTTGTTTTCATCCCAGACGCTAATCACTGGATCGCTATTGGCGATCGCAACTTCTAAATCTTCAATTCGCCGGTTCTGTGCCCAGAAGGCAGCCAAGTGAAACAGCTCTTGCAGTTGTTGAAAGTCGATTTGTGATTTACGGTCACAAAATTGAATATGACTGCAATCCATCGTCATCAATAATTTAGAGTCTCGTACTGGCTCATTCTACTCATCAACAAGCTAGGGATTGGTGTTCAATTGCACCGAATTCCCATAATTTACAGCTTTTTTAGCGAAATCTACCGTTTAGCTTACTCACACCCAAACAGAAATCTGTATCGGCAGAGAGATTTCCTTTGAACACAAGTATCTAATTAATTATGCTCTATAAAGTCTGAAGGATGAAAATGCCTAAGTCTAAGCTAATCTACTGGTTTTTTCATCCTTCATCCTGACTCCCTACAGCCAACGGGCGGCATCCTTTGCGTGGTAGGTGAGAATCAAATCGGCTCCAGCCCGCTTGAAGCTGGTTAAAGTTTCCATCACGACTCGCTGTTCGTCAATCCAACCATTGAGGGCGGCGGCTTTCACCATCGCGTATTCGCCGGAGACATTGTAGGCGGCTACCGGCAAGTTGCTGGCTTCTTTCACCCGCCAGATGATGTCCATATAGGCAAGCGCCGGTTTCACCATCAGCATATCTGCCCCTTCTGCAATATCGAGTTCGATTTCTTTGAGGGCTTCGCGGGCATTCCCGGGGTCCATCTGGTAAGTTCTGCGATCGCCAAACTGCGGTGTTGAATCAGCCGCATCGCGGAAAGGGCCATAATAAGCCGAAGCATATTTGGCAGCGTAAGAAAGAATCGGTGTATCTTGGAATCCTGCTGCATCCAATCCTTCCCGAATCGCCTGCACAAAACCGTCCATCATCCCAGACGGAGCGATAATATCAGCGCCAGCCTTGGCTTGAGAAACTGCTGTTTTCTTGAGCAATTCCAGCGTTGGGTCGTTCAATACCCGCCCCGTCAAGTCGCCCACTTCCAAATAACCACAGTGACCGTGACTGGTATATTCGCACAAGCAAGTATCGGCAATGACAACTAAATCCGGCACCGCTTCTTTCACTGCGGTGGCAGCTTTTTGGACAATTCCGCAATCGTGCCACGCACCTGTAGCATCTACATCCTTATCTGCGGGAATGCCAAAAAGAATGATCGCGGGAATGCCGAGGTCATAGACTTCTTTTGCCTCTTCCACAATTTTGTCTACCGACAGCTGGTAGACCCCTGGCATCGATTTCACTTCCTTAGCAATGCCCTCTCCCGGCACGGCAAACAGAGGGTAGATTAGGTCACTCGTGGCAAGAACCGTTTCACGCACCATCCGGCGCAGCTGGGTTGAGGTACGAAGGCGGCGAGGGCGATGAATGGGAAACATGGCGTCTGTGTAGTGAATAGTTGTTAGTAACTAAAGCAGTCTAAAAAAGTAACAATTTGTCACATTGAGCCAAGCAAAATATTGAGATGAAATTTTTCGCTGGCACTCAGAATCACATATTACGTTTATTTTGACCAACCAGCGCGATCGCTGATAAAAAAATGCCGAATAAAAGGAGGGGCAATTTATAAATTGCCCCTCCTTTCTTAATCTATCCAACTACTAGGTCTGGATACTTATACCTGAGCCGGAACGGGTGCATTCTCAGGGGATGCTTCCGCCGCTGCTGGCACAGCGTAAACGCTTACCTTCTTGCGGCTTCTGTCCTTCCGTTCAAAGGTCACGATGCCATCAATGAGGGCAAACAAGGTATAGTCTTTGCCCACACCGACATTATTGCCAGGGTGAAACGAAGTTCCCCGCTGACGCACCAAAATACTGCCTGCTCTCACGGTCTGACCGCCGAAACGCTTGACGCCTAAGCGTTGAGCATTAGAATCACGACCGTTGCGAGTACTACCTGTACCTTTCTTATGAGCCATAATTTCCTCACTTGTCCTTACTACTTACTATTCTGCTGTAGTCTCAGCGATTTACTCGGTCGCAGCGGTCTCGGTATCTGTCTCATCAACAACCACCGTTGCCACAGCTTCTTGAGCTTCTTCTGATTCGTCAGCGGCGGCGGTTTGGGAAGCCTGTTGTTCGGAAGCTACCACTGAGCCATTGAGGCTGATGGAGTTAATCATCAGCTGGGTGATTTCCTGGCGATGCCCTTTCTTGCGGCGGGTTTTCTTTTTGGGCTTCATCTTGTAGACGATGACCTTCTTACCGCGCCGGTGTCTCATCACCGTGCATTCTACCGTCGCCCCTTCGATGAAAGGTTGACCGATGGTCACATCGCCGTCGTTCTGAACGAACAAAACCTTATCAATGGTAACTTGCGTATCGGGTTCCGAGGGAAGCAGTTCGATGTCGTAAAAGCGACCTGGTTCGACTCTTAGCTGTTTGCCGCCAGTTTCAATAATTGCGTAACTCATGGGATAGTCCTAGGGGTTGCCGTACAGGTAGCTGAATAGGAGATTGTCAGTTGTCTTTTGTCTTTAAATTCAGTCTTTAGATTCGCTTCTATAGACCCATGACTAATGACTTCTTGACCAATGACCAATCAGCTTTTGGAATGTCTCAACCTGATCCGAGCAGGAATAGACAGACAATCTTTCATCATCCATGATTACCTGGAACTGTGTCAAGTGAGCGATCGCGCTTTCTTCAGAAAATATGAGAAATACCCAACTGAGGGCAGATGCTTAATCGTTAAGTTATCTTCGACTCATCAGCACGGAGAATAGCGATCGCATGACGAACCTCAAAGAGATTTGGCAGTTTTTGAACACTGATATTCGGGAACTAGGGAAACCTGGAGATGTCGCTGAGACAGGGACAGAGGTTACTAAATTCGCGCTGGAATTCGGGCTGGCTTTAGGTTTGTTCTCTGCAATTGCGGGTTCTGCGGGAATTCCTATTGCTATAGCAGGGCTATCAGGGACGAAACTAGCGATTCAAGGCGTGAGGCTGTACCGCAAAAAGACGAATCAAGAGCCATCCCTAGAAGAATGGGTAGCGATCGCATCTCCCCTGGCTTATCTAGAAAGCTTTAATGAATTGGTGCAAAGTAATGACTTATTACAGCAAGTCAATTTACAACCAGCCAATCTAGAGCCAGCAAGTGCAACGCCTCCATCAAATATCGCCCAACAGCAAAGCGAAAAGCTGGGAGAATTTCAACTAGATGAGCATCTCGCTAGAAACGTCCTCACCTGCTTCCACGAATCGGAATTAGCCCAAGTTTTAAATCAGGTTTTGTCTAACCAACTGCAACAAGCAAGAATAAATAAGCACGATGCTGAGATTTTAACAAGTTGGGTAGCTTGGAAGACTCATCAACACCTGAAAAAAGCCTTGGAAGATGCTGAGGATTCTGTCAGACAACGGGCAGAATTGTATTTAGCTGGCAGGCGACAAGAATCGGACAAATACTATAGTATCAAAACTTATTTAGCTGAGCAGATTGCTCCAAAGCCGCTAGAGAAAGTATTTGCTGAAAGCTTCACTTTCAAAGATATTTACGTGCCATTGAAAGCACAGCCAGTAAATGCAAATGGTGAACTTGATGAGGATGCGGAACCGTTTGAGATCGAAGGTTGGGCAAAGGCAATGCTAGCAGATGCTCAGAAACAAGACAAAGTGATGTTTATCCAAGGGGGGCCGGGAAGAGGAAAAAGTGTTTTTTGTCGGATGTTTGCCGACTGGGTGCGGCAGCATTTGCATCCAGTTTGGACACCAATCTTGATTCGGTTGCGGGATATCAGGACATTTGAAAAGAGTTTTGAAAAAACTTTGCAAGCAGCAGTAGATTGTAAATTCGCTAAAAATGATGATGGCTGGTTAACCGATAGAAATACCCGATTTTTGTTTCTCTTGGATGGATTTGATGAATTAATGATGGAGAGAGGAACCAGCCAGGAATTAAAGGATTTTCTCTGGCAAGTAGATGATTTCCAAGGTAGCTGTCAGCGGAATTCGGAAAAAGGACATCGGGTGATAATTACAGGCAGACCTTTGGCGCTACAAGGAATCCAAGGAAGAATGCCTCCCAACATGGAACGAGTGGAACTGTTGCCGATGGATGACGAACTCCAACAGCAGTGGTTTAGCAAATGGGAAACTCAAGTTGGAGGTGATAAAAATTCCGCATTTCAGCAATTTTTGCAAGATCAACGCTGTCCGGATAGAGTGAGGGAATTAGCCAAAGAGCCGCTATTGCTTTATCTATTGGCAGCGATGCACCGGGATGGCAAGTTGACGGTAGAGATGTTTGCGGGCGCTAGCGGTGTCAGGGCAAAAATTCTGATTTACGAGCAATCTTTAGAGTGGGTACTGACGGAACAACGTCCAGAATGGCTGAATCGAGAACTAACCGGACAGGAAACGGCAGGACTGCGACGCATTTTGGCAGAGGCGGGGTTGTGCGTCGTGCAGTCGGGCGGGGAATGTGCCGCAGTAAAAACAATCGAGTCACGGTTGAAGGACGATGAGAGCGCGATTGAGTTGATTCAACAAGCCAGAGAAAGACACGGCGAGGATGCGCTAAAAAATGCGTTGGCGGCTTTTTATCTACAGGCGGCGGCGGGTGACAAAGACGGTTATGTGGAGTTTGCCCACAAAAGTTTTGGGGAATTTTTGTGTGCGGAACGACTTAAAGAAAGTTTAGAAGACTGGACGCGACCGGGAATAAAACGAGAGTTTTATATCTCCACCGACCACATGGATCGGGAAATCTACGATTTATTTGGCTACGGCGGACTGACACCAGAAATTGTGGAATATTTAATGGCTTTGTTAGCTGCTAGTACAGAGTTTCAACCCGTAAAATTGTTCAAACGATTGGAGAGTTTTTATCTGCGTTGGTGCGATGGGCAATTCATTGATGCAACTCCAGAAAATCTGCCGCAGAAGAAGATGTTGCAAATGAGGGAGCAAACTTCAGAAACTAAGTGGCTTGGACTGCGACAGGTAGATATTTATGCAGGATTGAATATTACCATCTTACTTTTGGAGTTACACCGCTATGCTCAGTTAAAAGATGACTTAAAAGACAAAATTGCTTTCTTTCCCTGCGGTAAAAAAGACACTGAAAATTTTGATGATTATCGATTGCTTCGCATCATTGGTTACAGCAAATGTATCGGTATTAGAGGCTTTTTAGAAACAGTTGGTAAATTTCTCAGCCGTGCAGACTTAACTGGCGCAAACCTCAGCCGTGCAGACCTCACTGGCGCAAACCTTAGTGGCGCAATCTTCAGTAGCGGAAACCTCAGTGGCGCAAACCTCAGTGGTGCAAACCTCGCCGGGGCAAACCTTAGCGCAAACCTTGGTGGCACAATCTTCAGCGGCGCAGACCTCACTGGCGCAGACCTCACTGGCGCAAACCTCAACGGTGCAATCCTTAGAGATGCAGACCTAAGGGGCGCAAATCTTAGCCGCGCAGACTTCAGTCGCGCCATCCTCAATGATGCAGACTTAAGGGCTGCAAACCTCAATGGCGCTATCCTCAATGGCGTCTACCTCTGGGACGCAAACCTTAGGGGCACCATCCTCAGTCGCGCAGACCTTAGCCGCGCAAACCTCAGGGGTACAGACCTCAGCCGCACCATCGTCAATGATGCAAACCTCGAAAACATTTCTTGGGATGAGTATACGAAGTGGGAGAATGTTCAGAATTTGGCAACAGCCAAGAATGTGCCAAAAGCTTTAAAACAACAGCTAGGGTTGGGGTAAAGTCTTCGATCACTCTTATTTGTCGTGGTGGAAAGGTGATGCGATCGCCTACCTTATCACACAAACGCGATCGCCCTCTCTCCCCTCTTCCTTCGCGCCCTCTGCGTCTTGGCGGTTCGTAAAAAACGCGATCGCATTTTAAGTTAGAAACAGTTCCCGAATCCCAGCACTGCCGATTTCGATTGCCAGCGCTGCTAACAGAAAGCCTAAAAGTTGAGTAATAATCACCGCACCTTCTGCACCGAGCAAGTGGTCGATCCGGTTTGCCAGACGCACAATCAACCATGTCACCAGCATCGCAGAGACAATCCCAACCACCACGCTGAGATGAGCATTTGGAGATTCAGACATCAACAGCATCACCGTCGTTAGCGTTCCTGGCCCAGCTAACAGAGGCAATGCCATCGGAGTAATCGCGATATCGCGCTGCTGCTCGACAATCGGTGTATCTAGTTCTCCACGTAGCATTTGTAGGGCAACTAAGAGTAAAAGCAGTCCCCCAGCAACCCGCAAAGACCCCATACTGATTTCTAAGTAATTTAGAACTGCTTTACCCCCAAAAGCGAATATCAGCAGCACCCCTGTCGCTACAATACTTGCCCGATTCACTACATTGTCTCTTTGCTCCGGTTCCATGCCCTTCGTCAGGACTAAAAAGATCGGTGCATTGCCCAACGCATCTGCCAAGACAAACACAGCTACAAAAGTTTTAACCAGAACAGAGATATCCAGCTCCACAGTTGACCCTTAGAAAATATTTCCTCTAACCGTAACGTGGATGCCTTGCCGTTTCGCCATTCCGAAGGTTGATCTAAAACGAGTCAGCTGTCCCGTGCCAGCAGAAGATTCCAACTCACTCATAGAGTTGTCTTAGTGTCAACCAATAATATTCATTGTTATAATTTAAACCTCAATACAGTGAGAGAGCGATCGCTCAACCTCATCTGAGAAAGCGATCGCCCGGTTTTTCCCTCTTCCTGAAGTGCCTAGATCCAGTGAATACTTTCTTTAAGCTGCGGTGACAAACGCGCAAGTGTTGCGATAGCGCGTCCGCGTGGCGCTCTGCTAATGCAAAATAAGCGATCGCCCCCGTTTAAACTAAGGCAGAAACACGGCTAGAATGCAGCAATTCACGAGACTCTTGACGAACCCGACCTTCCATCGCCTCTTTTTGTAAGGTAATGAAAGCCATAAAGTCATCAAAGTCATACTTGGTTTTTAAAAGCTGACGTAGCTGCTCTTCGGCTTCAACCGTTAGATAGCCGGTTACCAAAGCTTGTTGCACAATTTTATTAATCCGACTCATTGCCATTGCTACCAGAACACACGATGATTTCAAAACAGCATCTTTGTCACTGAAGACGCGCATCCGGATGATTTGTGTCCGCATTCCTACTTAGCTGAGTAAATATCTCTCTAAATAAGTACCTTCGGTATAATCCACAGGATTGCTCGAACCAACCCTTCATCAATGCCTAGACACACAACAAAGGAATAATATATATTCTGATGTTCTCAGCTTCACCAGCATTTAGACTGATTTAGATGAAATTACGAGAGTGATAATGAAGCCCTATCTCGCCGCCGCCATACAAATGACAAGCCTGCCAGATGTGGAAAAAAATCTGGTTCAGGCAGAAGAACTCATCGAGCTTGCTGTGCGTCAGGGTGCTGAGTTAGTAGGCTTGCCAGAAAACTTCTCATTTTTAGGAGAAGAGAAGCAGAAGATAGCCCAATCGGAGGCGATCGCTACCCAGAGCGAAAAATTCCTCCGAACAATGGCTCAGCGCTTCCAAGTCACCATCTTGGGTGGCGGGTTTCCAGTTCCCGTTGACACCAACAAAGTCTACAACACCGCTTTGCTCATCGATCCTTCAGGGGAAGAACTCGCCTGCTACCAAAAAGTACATTTATTTGATGTTAATTTGCCCGACGGCAATACCTATCGAGAATCTAGCACTGTCATGGCTGGGATGCGCCTACCACCCGTTTATCCCTCCAAGCACTTGGGCAGTTTAGGACTCTCGGTGTGCTACGATGTCCGATTCCCAGAACTTTACCGGCACTTGGCGCAGATGGGAGCCGACATTTTATTTGTCCCCGCTGCTTTCACCGCCTACACTGGCAAAGATCACTGGCAAATCTTACTACAAGCCAGAGCGATCGAAAACACCTGCTATGTGATAGCACCGGCTCAGACTGGGCAGCATTACGCCCTGCGTCACACTCACGGACACGCGATGATTATTGACCCTTGGGGCGTTATTTTAGCGGATGCCGGAGATACGCCGGGAGTCGCGATCGCAGAAATTAACCCCTCTCGCCTAGAACAAATCCGCCGCCAAATGCCCTCCCTGCAACATCGGGTTTTTATCTGAGCCTTTTGGGAAAAAAATAGACCGGCGATGGCGCAAACTAATACCATTTTTCAGATTGAAAGATTCTAAATCTTTCAATCTTGTTTTAGCTTTGGTTTTCTAATCAAAAATCCCAAATCTAAAATCCAAAAATGTATAAAAGAAGCCTTCTTGTTAGACATTGCGCCAACCGCCGGTATTACCGAACGGCAAAGAAGCCGCATCGGGCACCTTACTTACCAGTATTCTTGCGCTTGGAAGGACTACTCTTTGGATTGCCAGTGACTTTCGGGGCGCTACCATCGCGTCTGGCGGGCTTACCTAAATCGGGAGAAGGTTTAAATTTATTGTTAGCCATAAGATTGACAAACTCTTAAAAAGCAACGCTATGCATTTATACAAAGCAGCTATTCCCTGTTCCTGAAAGTTTGCCAAAAAACTCTTCTTACACACAAAAAAACGGGTGGCTTGGAAGCCACCCGACAAGAAAAATTTCAAATTTTAGATACTAGATTTATCCAAAACCTAAACTTTTCTTAGACAGTTACAGTCTTCTTGGTAACAGCATTCAACTCGCCTTTGGCATACTTAGCAGCAAACTCATCCAAAGTCATCTGCTTAATCTTGGTACCTTGACCAGCAGCACCGAACTGGTGATAGCGATCGCTACAAACCTTCTGCATATACTTGATGGAAGGCTTGAGGAAGTGGCGGGGGTCAAATTCCTTAGTATTGCTAGCCAAGGCTTCGCGCACCGCCGCGGTAATCGCCAGACGGTTATCCGTGTCAATATTCACCTTACGGACACCGCTCTTAATGCCTTTTTGAATTTCTTCAACGGGTACGCCGTAGGTTTCCGGGATTGTACCGCCGTATTGGTTAATCAGGGCAAGTAAATCTTCGGGCACAGAGGAGGAACCGTGCATCACGAGGTGGGTGTTCGGCAAACGGCTGTGAATTTCTTCAATCCGGCTAATAGCCAGAATTTCGCCAGTCGGCTTGCGGGTGAACTTGTAAGCGCCGTGGCTGGTGCCAATCGCAACTGCCAAAGCATCCACGCCGGTTTGTTCTACGAAGGCAACGGCTTCGTCTGGGTCGGTCAACAGCTGGTCGTGAGAGAGAACTCCTTCTGCACCGTGACCGTCTTCCTTATCACCCATGCCTGTTTCTAGAGAACCCAAGCAACCCAGTTCGCCTTCTACGCTGACGCCAATTGAGTGAGCGACTTCCACCACCTTGCGGGTGACTTCCACGTTGTACTCGAAGCTGGCTGGAGTCTTCGCATCTGCCTCTAAGGAGCCATCCATCATGACGCTGGTGAAACCGTGGCGCATGGCAGAGTAGCAAGTGCTTGGGGCATTACCATGATCCTGGTGCATGGCAATTGGGAGATGAGGGTAAGTTTCAACTGCCGCCAGAATCAGATGGCGTAGGAAATATTCTCCTGCATAGTTCCGAGCGCCACGAGAAGCTTGCAGAATCACGGGGCTATTTGCCTCGTGAGCAGCCTGCATGATGGCCTGGATCTGCTCCATGTTGTTAACGTTATAAGCTGGGATTCCATAATCATTCTCAGCTGCGTGATCCAACATCAGCCGCATGGGTACGAGCGCCATAAATAGTCCTCCTATTGACTCGTCGTCAGTTACTTTGTTCTGGACAGCGAAATTATTACAATAATCTTAAGATAGTTTACCAGTCTCTAGGGAATTATCTTGATAATTCCGAGATAAGCAGCCAATACTGCATTTATAAGATTGCCTGATGGTGGAGGTTTAGCAAGAGCATTAGGCTTTCTAACAGGGTTTTGGTTTTGCTCTCGTTTCCAATTTATGTCTGGGAATGCTTTCTCTAGAAGGCTGTACTCTCAATAACGTAGATTCTCCTGGTTCCAGCTAGAAAATGAGAAAACTAATCGTTTGCCAGAGCGCTTCTCGCTTCTTGTCTTAATTTTCTTTAGGTATTTTTTTGAGTATTTTTTTATGGGTCGCCCGGGATTCGAACCCGGAACTATTCGGTTAAAAGCCGAGTACTCTACCGTTGAGTTAGCGACCCGAAAACTTCAGTTGTTTAGACAACGTTTACAACGGTAACACAGATTACTGGAATTAGGAAAGGGGTTTTGAAAAAAAACTTTTTTATAAAAAAGTTACGGTCAAACGAACTGATGTCTCCAAACTGCCTCCCGGTTCTAGACGCAGTAGCTGCTCTCCGGTATTTAGAGCATTGCGGGGGGCACTCCAAGGCTCCATGCAGTAAAAGTCTTTGCCTTTGACCGTCCAGAAGACAAAGGTGGAATAAGGGTTGTCCCAACTAAGGGTGAGCTGCAACTGTCGGCTGGCGTCGGAGGCAGTGGCTTCTTGACCGCTCAACTGCTTAAAGGCGACATCAATTTCATCTTGGTTAAAGTCAAAGGCACCCGTGAAGGGATGGGTTTGGCGGGTGCGCTGATCTTGGTATTCGGCGGCGGGAATTCCAAACTTGATTCCGGTTTTTTCGGGTGTCCAGAAGTAAGGATGCAGACCCGTGGAGAAGGGCATCGGCTCGGCTGAGTGATTGGTGTAGCGCTGCCGAATCTCTAGCGTGTTACCCAACAGACAGTAAGTAAAGGCGAGTTGAAAGTCAAACGGGTAAACGGCACGTGTCTGGTCGTTGCTGTTAAGGACAAGGGTAAGGCTCACTAGGTCTTGAGTCACTTGGTCGGTGACTTCCCAAGGCATATCGCGTGCAAAGCCGTGTTGCTTGAGGGTGTAGGGCTGACCTTGATAGGTGTATTGACTTTCGGGTAAGTTGCCGCAGATGGGAAACAGAATCGGAATCCCGCCTCTAACGCTCAAGTCTGGATTGGCAAACCGCTCTGCATCTAGGTAGAGGATTTCTTGTCCTTGGATGCGTAGGCTAGTAACGATACCGCCTCGCTCTGGAACGACCTCTAGATGGGACTGAGCGGCTTGGTCTGAGAGGATGTAGGTTTTGTAGAGCTGCTGCTTAGTGGCGATCGCGTACACCCGTCTTTTTCCGTTTCTATTGAGGATTTGCTGATTGTCTCAAACTTTAACAAACATTTCTTGAAATTCCCATATCTACTTTACACATCCTTAACAGTCGCTGCACTAAGCTGTTTTATACGGTCAATCTATCTATAGGATTAAATCGACAGCTTGCTCAATAGAGAAGCAACCGCAGTAAACTCTTCTTTTGTCAAGCCTCCGCTTGGTTTTACCATTTGTGACCTCGATCACCTAAAAATACGGTCTAAAATCACAAAAAATGGCGGATTACCATCAATTCCTAATCTTGGAAAGTATTTCATACTCAAAGATAGATATCTCAGCAAATCAAGGATAAACAGGTCGCCATGATTCGCACACTTGTAAAGTCAGCTTTCCAAACAGGTTGCCTCAGCGTCGCTTCTGAAGGTCTGATTCGCCAAGTGTTAGTGATGAAAGGCTACCAATCGGCGGATTTAGAAGCTCTTGACACCCTACACCAGGCATTGAATGCCGGTAAGATTCAAAGAGAAGCACGGCAGAGCGTAGCGCTGATATCGCCTCGGATACAAGCCCTGAAACCGTTCTTTGATAACTACAAGGCATCGTAATCGCGGCACGGCTGCCAAAACGATAGAAAAACTTTGATCTCAGTAGAATTTTTATTTATTCGCTGCCGACCTGGGCCAAGAATTATT
The DNA here is from genome assembly GCF_039961975.1 of Trichocoleus sp. DQ-A3. NCBI lineage: Bacteria > Bacillati > Cyanobacteriota > Cyanophyceae > Leptolyngbyales > Trichocoleusaceae > Trichocoleus > Trichocoleus sp. DQ-A3. The sequence goes on from NZ_JAMPKC010000014.1 coordinate 56,991, forward strand.
AGAATGATTAATAAGAACACCAATCTCAGCTAGGTGCGCTTCCTAAACAAAGCGAGAGTTAGGATGACTGAATTGACTGCTACAAGGTTGGACTGGTTGCCAGTCAAGGCTTTTTGTCACCAGTTGCCTTCCCATTACTCATCTCAAAAGACTCATTGATACTCGTAGCTGCCTTGATTCAAGTTTCCCTTAGTGGTAAAAACCCTGAATGAGGATGGGAGTGCGCGCATTCTACCAGAGGGAGTATCCTACAATCCCTATCTTAAATGCCGCAGGATTCAAGCTAAACTTTGAAATTAAATCGGCAATATCATCTAGAACGCTCACTTTGAACCCTTGTCCCTACCCTCGATTTCCACATCTTTCCAAAAATTGGCATGGGGCTGACCAAGAGGCTTCCTTGCCTATCCAAAATCGGCATTCCCAGGCTTTAGGGATGCAAAGCCTTGCGCCCCTAAGAAACCCAACCCAAATCCCACATTCCAGGCTTTTGGGAAAAATAGGTAAAGATAAGGACAGGAGCCTGGGAGAATGGCAGGATTCAACCCCGATTACGTTTGAGAGAAGCTGGATACCTAAAAAAAGGTATGCAGGCTCCATGAAGAATTGCACAACTTATCTGCTCAGGAGAAGCAACCCATGCTACACCGCAAGATTTATCAACTCTGTTGCGATGGTCGTGAGGTCTGTATTTTCTTGCGGGACCAACAACGCTGGATCGAACGCGCTCGCATCGTTGACATTGAAGGAGATTTAGTCACGCTCCGCTATGAAACCGAAGAAGAAGATGAAGCTTGTTCTTGGGAAGAAATGGTTCGCCTCGAAAGCATTGGTGCTGTGACACAAAAGCTGGCTTCAGTGCCCAGAGGCAATGCTGAACCGCTTGTCTCTGACGATTGTCCGGAAGCCGAACAAATTCGTCCGCGTTTCCCCGACTCGAATCCAGACTAAGGAATTAAAAATGCAAAATCAAAAATTAGAAATGGGGGATGCTTCATTTTTAATTTTTGATTTGATTTCTTATCTTTTTCAATCTTCGAGGCTTTCTAGGTCGTCATCTGAAGGGGTTGGAGGCGGATGCGCCGGTTCAAAAACTGGACAGTATCCTTCAGGTGTCACCTTAAATCCATACAGGGGCGAGTCCTGATTCCAACAGCGCTGCCCCCGTTGGTGTAGGCAGTTGCCGCAGCACTCAACATTCATGGGGACTCTGGCGTCGCTGCTTTGGCTTAAAAGTTCTCGTTGGGATAATCCGCGCAATACCAGTTCCTCACCCTGCCATCGGGCTTCCACTAAACCAGTATCAGCAAAGTGTTGCCAACGGGGATCGGCAGCGATCGCCTCCGGTAGGGTGATGGTAACGACCGTTCCCAGTTCCGTCAGCTCCCCTTCGTAACTGGTTTCGGGTGCCGCCGGTTGCACAAACGTCTCGCCAATCGGGAGTTCTACCAGCGTCCCAGCCGGTGGAGAATGCAAGTGGTAACGGTTGTGCAACTCCTCCAACCCGGTCAAATCAGCCAGGTAGGTGGGAGAGGCATGAACAAAAATTACGTGCTGAGGACGGATATTATGAATCAGTTGGGTGGTTCCCAGCCCATCAGAATGCTGGGCAAGCAAATAGTTTTGTATCGTCAACGATGAGTAACTAGGCTCTTGGGAGAACCTGGGTTGCTGGGGCAGTAATAACACCCACGGCCCGGTGCCTGGTTGACAGTATTCTCTAAGATCGTGGTTTTCCTCAGTCAGGATAATGCATGGAGACTGACCGACAGAGGGACGTTGTTCTGGAAGCAACCGACGCACTCTGGGACGCACCCGTTCATCCCAAAATAGGGATTGATGACGGGCAAAATTTTGCACAGAGGCTGGGAGGTTAGTGAGAATATCCAAATAGGCATCGCAGCCAGCCGCCACGTTACCATCTACCCAGATATCGAGGTTGCGACCCGTGAATAAGTGGTGACTCCGCAAGAGCATCAAGAGTTCTTGCCCTAGTCCTAAAGTGGGCACGGGCATCAAGACAGAATTCGCTTGAGCGATCGCTTGATTAATTCGCTCTGCCAGCTGATTCTCTTGGTTCCGCCGGTGGGGATGACGCGCTGTGCCGTAACTGCCTTCCACGATTAGCACATCTGGCTCTAAGCCTCGCAATGCTTCTAGCGGCAACCCCTCTACCAGCCGCGAGTTTGAAAGGAAAAAATCACCTGTATAAAGTAGGGTGTAAGAGCGGTGGCGACTCGTGTAGGTCAGCAAGATGGCAGATGCGCCTGGTAAATGTCCGGCTGGGAATAATTCCGCACTCAATCCCTCTTTGAATTCGACAGGCGATCGCATCGGCAATGCCTGACACAATTGCGGCAGATTCTGCGGAGCTATCTCAGGCCAATTCAGTGGCAGCAGCTGGGTTGTCAATTCACTTGCATAGACTGGCAACTGAGGGAAGCTTTCATGCAGCGCCAGCAATCCCCTAGCGTGATCCGGATGGGCGTGGCTACACAGCACTAAATCTGCTGGAGGAATTCCCTCACCTTTGAGCGAGGAAATGTCCGCCAAACCACAGTCTAGGAGAATGCGGTGTGGCCCCATCCGTACCAGTAAGCAGACGCCTTCGTCGCCATGACCGACGCCATAGGGAAAATAGGCTAGTTCGTCATAGCCGTGAGAGGATACCGGGGGGGGTTGACTCATCATTCGATTTTCAATTTTAGATTTTGGATTTTAGATTCAATCCAAAATCATCGGAGGCTTAGAAACTCCGACCTCCGCAAACTCTAAAATCCAAAATTGACTGGCTAACAGCGATCTTAGTGAGCAGAGCCGTTTCCGTGATAGTTGTCTGAATCGTAAAATCCATTCTTAGTGCCAAAAAATAGGCACGATACGGTAAAAACAAGTGTTAAGGCTGCTAAAACTAGCTTGACATCCATGAGTTTTTATGAATTGAACGGGGTGGTTTGGTATATCTTAAGTATATTTAACGATGAATCTGATTAAAAATACCCAAATTGTAGAAGTTTCTTGGCTAGATCGCCCATCCACTGAAGTTGCACCTGATTTGGTGGGCTGCACGTTGGTGCGACAGATGCCTGATGGAGAAATCATCCGAGGGCTAATCGTGGAAACGGAAGCCTATGGCCCTGAAGATCCGGCTTGCCATGCCTATCGGCGACGAACCGAGCGCAACTGGGTGATGTTCGGGCCAGCCGGGAGAACTTATGTTTATTTAATTTACGGAATTTACTACTGCCTGAACGTGGTCACAGACCAGGACAGCATTCCCAGTGCTGTCTTGATTCGGGCTTTGCAACTAGAGTCTATACCGCCCTGGATCAAAGAGAGCGATCGCTCGAAACCCCATCGAATCGCCGCTGGGCCAGGTAAACTCTGCCGCGCCTTACAAATTGACAGCATATTAAATGCACAAGTTTTACAACCCGGTCAACCCCTGTGGCTAGAGCATCGTCAGTCACAATTTATGCCGGAACTTGTCCAAACAACTCGGATTGGTTTATCACAGGGAATCGATTTGCCGTGGCGGTGGTATCTACGCGGTTGTGCTGCTGTCTCCAAACTTTAATCGAAACTTTAAAGGGAGATGTCTTCGCCCTGCTCTGTGAAGCGGACATCTTTGATCTTCCATTGAGAATTCGCAGTGAGGGTTTTTCTGAGGCTACCGAACAGAGCAAATTGTTCGCAGCTCGAAAGGGAGACAAATTTCCGCTGGGAACCGGGTGCAATTCGCAAATCAACCGTAGCAACTCGATTGCTGGGATTTACGATGACACGATACCCAGCTAAATTAAAGTCGGCGGTGTCCCGCTCCTCCAGAACTTTGCCTACCGCTGCTTGGACGCTTTCAACCGCTGAAACGTCTACTTTTTCCGGTACTAGCGCTTCACACTGAGTATCGGGTTGATAGATGGTGACGGTGACATTGTTTTTTGAGGGAGCGGTTGTTGTTGCTTGGCTAATCGCACCCGTCAACAATTGGCTGGCATCTGACGCTTTCGTCGTAGTTTTGCTGGCTTCAATAGCATGAGCGGGAGGTAAGCCAGCTTTGTCTCTTTCGCTGTTTGTCGGTAAAGAAGCGCAACTACTCAGACTGGCGACAATCGCTCCAGTTAATAGAGGAACCCAATAATTTTTTGTACGCCTCATCGCTTTTGAAATCTGTCTTTAGATAGATTTTTTGATAGCCCCCAATGGTAAATGGCACCTTGAGGGGATAGCATAGTTTTACTGATACTGCTGAGCAATATCAGTGTAGATTTCTGCGGAATTTATGGACCGAAGTCCATTAGGTGACAGTAGTAAGCTCCTCTAGCGCCTGGGCGGGTCAGTCTCTCCCAGCGCGGGGGGAGACTAGGAGGTTTCTATGCTCACTCAGGAAGGACGTGTTGCACTGTCGGATATTGCTGACTTAAATCAGCTTAAGTCTGAGCTAAATCGCTTACCGGCGGTTGATGTAGGGGATTACATTGTCGAACTGCCCCCATCCAAGCGAGCGATCGCGTTTCGCTTGCTTAATAAAGCTCAAGCCATTGATGTCTTTGAATATCTGCCTCCGGAAGTGCAAGAAGAACTAATTGGTTCGCTGCACGATAACCAGGTGTGTCAGATTGTAGAGGCGATGCGACCGGATGACCGGGCGGAACTGTTTGACGAGCTACCCGCAGGCATTGTGAAGCGGCTGTTGCAGCAACTCAGCCTTGAAGAACGGCAGGCAACTGCCAGGATTTTGGGCTATCCCGAAGGCACGGCGGGTCGGGTAATGACGACGGAATATGTACGGCTGCGCGAAGGCTTAACGGTCGGAGAAGCCTTGAGCAAAATCCGTGTCAGTGACGAAGATAAGGAAACAATTTACTACGCCTACGTCACCGACGACAACCGCAAGCTCGTTCGGGTTGTATCGTTGCGGCAACTGTTGTTTTCGCTTCCCAATGCCCTGATTGGGGATATTGCGAGCGATCGCGTTGTCAAAACTTACACAGAAACGCCCCAAGAAGAAGTCGCGCAACTAATGAAGCGCTATGACTTGATCGCCGTGCCAGTCGTTGACCGCGAAGATAGGTTAGTGGGGATTGTCACCATTGATGACGTGGTAGACATTCTAGAAGAGGAAGCCACACAAGACATTCAGAAACTGGCGGGAGTCAGTGGCGGTGATGAAGCCGCCTTGTCGCCTCCTTTGGTGACGCTTCGTAAGCGTCTGCCTTGGCTGTTAGGGAATATTATTCTCTATGTCGGAGCCGCCAATGCGATCGCGCCTTTTCAGGGAACGATTTCATCAGTGCCCGTTTTGGCAATCATCATGCCAATTTTAGCCAATAGTAGTGGCAATGTCGGCTTTCAGGTCTTATCGGTGACTGTACGCGGACTAGGTGTAGGTGAAATAACACCACAGGATACGCTGAAACTTCTCCGTAAGGAAATTCTCGCTGGCTTGGGTACAGCCTTGTCACTGGGTTTTGCCTTGGGTGCCCTTTCTTTGATTTGGTCTCCTGTCAATGAGCGATGGGTGGGGTTGGTTGCAGGACTGGTGATGGCTATCAATGTCTTGATGGCTGCCACCCTAGGGACTTTGCTGCCAATGGGTATTAAACGGTTGAACTTAGATCCAGCACTCATTAGCGGTCCGCTGCTGACTACGACGCTAGATGCATTGGGGTTCTTGACTTTCCTGACGCTAATCTCAGCGGCTTTGAATGTAGTATCTAGATGAGCAGTCAGTTGTCTTCTGTTCGTTGTTCGTTGCTACTGACCACACCTAATGGCTACCACTACCTGGACTCGTCACCACGTTCTTTCCTTAGCTGATTTCACCCCAATTGAATACGATACTGTGTTGCAAACTGCCGCCAGTTTCCGAGAGGTACTGTCGCGACGCACGAAGAAAGTGCCTACGTTACAAGGTCAGGTGGTAGCCAATCTATTTTTTGAATCCTCTACCCGCACCCGCAGCAGTTTTGAACTAGCAGCAAAGCGTCTCTCTGCCGATACGCTGAACTTTGCCGCGGCAACGTCTTCTCTAACGAAAGGAGAGACCATTTTAGATACGGCGAAAACCTATTTAGCGATGGGTGCGGACATGATGGTGGTTCGTCATCGGGAGGCGGGGGTGCCGCAAGCGATCGCTGCCGAGATGGATCGCTTAGGTTCAAAGGTGGGCGTCCTCAATGCCGGGGATGGTCAGCACGAACACCCATCCCAAGCATTGCTGGATCTTTTCACCATCTGTACCCTGTTAGACCCAGATCACCCGCGACTTGAACTGCTCAAAGATAAAAAAATTGCCATTGTCGGCGACATTCTCCACTCGCGGGTTGCCCGGTCGAATATCTGGAGTTTAACGGCAACGGGTGCGGAGGTTCACTTAGCAGGACCCCCCACGCTTCTCCCTCAGTTGTTTGCCGCCTATGGCACTGAGGAGGGGAGCCAGGGAGCCGATCGCCCGTTACCAAGCACCCACGACCAATCCCCCATTCCCAACCGCAAGCTTTTTCTCCACTGGGATTTGGAACCCGCTTTACAAGATGCTGATTTTGTGATGACGTTGCGGCTGCAAAAGGAACGGATGACGCAGCATTTGCTGCCCAGTTTGCGAGAGTACCATCAGCGGTATGGGATAACACGCGATCGCTTGAAACTCTGCAAAGCTGACGTTAAGGTACTGCATCCAGGACCCGTCAACCGAGGCGTAGAAATTAGCTCTGACTTGATGGACGACCCCCAGTTCAGCTTAATCTCTCAGCAAGTGACTAGCGGCGTGGCTGTCCGTATGGCGCTCTTATATCTGATGGGCGGTGGCAAGGTTTAGCAGCCAGGGTTCTGCAAAATCTTGGGGTAGATCGACACAATCTGGAACAACACAATCTGGAACAACAAGTGCAAGGAGCGATCGCTTAGGGTAATGCGGGTGCTGGATCGATCAAAATAGATCCAGTTCCTTTCTCAGGATTTCAACGTGATGAATGGCGTCACCACTCTCCTAAACCTTCCCAATCAACCCTCCGCGAAAGATAGTTTTACGATTAGCTTCGCTCCCTTATCAATGGAGGAAGTCTACTCACTAGCGGACGATCCTGCCAACGGAGCCGTGGTAGTCATGAGTGGAATGGTACGCAATCAAACTGATGGGAAGCCGGTGGTTGCTTTGGAGTATCAAGCCTACGAACCGATGGCTTTGCACATATTTAGTCAAATTGCTGCCAATATCCGCCAAACCTGGCAGGATGTCAATCGAGTAGTGATTCACCATCGCATCGGACGCTTGCAGATTGGCGAAATCAGCGTGTTGGTTGCGGTTGGGTGTCCTCACCGCTCAGAAGCTTTTGAAGCCTGCCAATATGCAATTGATACCCTAAAGCACAATGCCCCCATCTGGAAAAAGGAACATTGGGCAGATGGTTCTAGCAGTTGGGTGAGTATCGGTGCCTGTGAAACCCAGCCAGAGGGGTGTTAAGTCGCCTTCTGCTGGTTCAGAAAAGAATGCCCTTGACCGATACTTTTTACAAAACTTTAAACTTTCAAGGGCTTTAGATTGCAGTTTGTAACTATTGCTTTATCCCAGGAAAATTATCCTTTAGACTGATCCCCAATTCATAATTTGGGGATAAAGGGGATAGGCTAATGCCAAATCTGAACTGGCACGAATATTTACTTTTTGTTTCTTTTGTGGGTAGTATTGCTGGACTTTTCTTACTATCCGTTGACAAACAAACTCAGGTGGATGAGCTTGAAGAAACGGAGGAAATGCTATTGACAATGAGCTTTACTTACTGGATAGTTTACTGCGTTGTTGTAGGTATCCTGAAGTTTAGCCACCCTGAGTGGGAGATTTTGTTGATGAGTTTGAAGTTAACGGCTGCTTTTTCTTACTTGTTGACCTTTACTTCTGTCCTGACTCTGCCGCTGCACCGGATGTCAGTTCGGCAAGTAGAGTAGTATAAATTTTGTCTGAATCCCTAAAATTACTATCAGACTTCCCTGTGAGCCAATAGCTAATTGTTTAATGCTCAATTAATCGAGGTTGATTCCCTCATTAAAACTGAATCGTAAAATTGAATTCACGCTTAATAGAAAATCACCCCATTTCCGAATTTTGGCAATTCAAATGGGGTGATTTTGCTTTTATGGCTTTAGCTTAATAGACGATGAAGCCTAGCGACAAGTGCCGAGATTGGTCGAGTTTGAACTGGGAAACCCGTAAGAAATCCATCCGGCAACAGGGGCTGTAATCTGAACCCAGGCACGGCGTTCGGCGTCGAAGGTGAATGCTGGAGGACTGGTTCTGAGGGTGACTCTATCTCCAAACTTAACTCCGCCAACTCTAGTACCGTTTTTGCCGGGTGCGGTACGAATAGCCATCCCTTCAGCGCCCTTGTAGGTAATGACGCGGCAAAGGCTAGTTGTAGGATTCGGTCTGGGATTCGGGCTGGGAGTTGGGTTGGGAGTCGGGGTAGGGCTGGGAGTAGGTCTAGGGGTAGGATTGACTCCAGAGCAGGTTGTGAGGTCTCTTGCTTGGACATACCCGGTTACAGGGGCACTGATGGCGATAAAACCGGCGCTGCCATTGTCTGCAAGGGTAACTTGTTCGCCAGCAGCGAGCGTTCTAATCGTTTGACTGGAGAGCGATCGCTGCGTATAGACAAAAATCCGCGCTTTCGTAGCGCGGCATTGTCCTACCAGACTTTGCGCTATTTCAAAGCTGCCCCCAGGTTGAACTGAGTTCTGTTCTGATTGTGCAATCGTGTTAGCAGTTGTGGTTGTGCTAATGGCAGGAATGGGAAAATTCAGACTTCCCACGACGCTCAAGCCTAAACTAAAGAGAGCGATAGGCTTGCCCCAGCGACTCATCTTTTTCATACGGTCAACTCCTCATCTCACCAAAAAGTTTTTGTTAGAGACTTCAGCAAAGAAAAACCGATTGACGGTAGAACCAAGTTTTTGAAGATGGCTCGGCTTCAGTTGCCCAGCATCTTTATTCAGCTTTGACGCTACCGAACATCAGGATCGTCAATCTTTTAGAAGTCTCCTCGTCAAATAGCATACAAGTAAAGATTAATCCAAATCATCGGAAAGAAGGCAGAAATGTCAAGAGTAAGAGCGATCGCTCTTTGGGCTTCACCGCACTCAGTCTCCAGAAAGCGATCGCCTTTACTCCTGAAACCACGCCGTTAACGCTACAGCAAGGGCATCGGCGGCATCATCCGGCTTGGGAATGTAGCCCAAATTTAACTCCCGCGCCACGGCTTGCTGCACTTCGGACTTATCCGCATTTCCCATGCCAGTCAGCGCTTGTTTAATTTGGGCAGGCGTAAACTCAACAAACGGAACCCCGTGCTGTGCCAACACCAACATCAGCACCCCCCGTGCTTGAGCCACCACAATCGTGTTTCCCATCCGATAAAAAAACAATTTCTCGATTGCCACCAGATGGGGTTGACACTGCTCCATCAGCGTGTGCAAATCGTCGTAAATCGTGCGGAGTCGCTCCCCCATCTCCGTCTTTGCCGAGGTCTGAATCACGCCAAAATCTAGTAAACTTACCACCTCAGACGCAGTTTCTACTTGGCGCTTCGCGCGATCGCCACCTGCCGCTGCGGCATAATCTACCTTTTGGCAGACAATTGTCCCAAATCCTAATCTGGCAAGTCCGGGGTCTAATCCTAAAATACGCTTTTCCATCTAGCCTAGCTTTGGGGATTCACTCAAGGGGGAACTGCAATCGGTTAATTGAACGCTTAGAAGCAACAAGCGGGTCTAATCACTGAGTCGTAACATCTTGATTCCTGATCCAAGCAGCAAACCATCGCAACCTATCATAAGCTGAGTTGAAAAATCCCCTCCTCTGTTTCTTAGTTTCGTATGTCACATCTGAGTGGCTTAGTGAAAATGTATTCTGATGGGCACAGCCTTAGTGTTGCTCAGTGGGTAGCAACTTCTGCCTTCCCCGTGCCAGTCCAATCAATCCGTAGAGACGATTCATCAATCGCGCCTACTTGAGTGGATTCGCCAAGCAACGTTAAAGTCGAGTCTTGCCTTTGTGTCCCCTAGGAATCCGCAATGTCAAACGTTATTTTCAAACAAGCCTTACGCACGCTCAAACAAGATTCGCATATGGTCTGGAGTTTTAAGCCTAGGACGCCCCAACGAGTCAATAGCTGGTTTAAGTGGTTAGCGCCCGGACTATTGGTAAAACGCTGGTTGCTGATCAGTGTGGGAGGCGTGCTGCTAACCAGCCTAGGTTTGGCGATTTGGGTGAAACTGACCCCAATTTTCTTATTGATTCAGTTCATTGGGAACATTCTGGAAGCGATTACCACGATTATTCCCAATTATGTTTCCGGTCCAATCGCGATTGGCTTGGGTTTATTTTTTATTTTTTTAGGACAAACCCGCTCGATGGGAGCGATTACCGAGGTACTGAAGCCTTCCCAGGATGAAGAACTGATTGATGTGCTGTTGGCGCATCGCAAACTTAACCGGGGGCCAAAAATCGTGGCAATCGGCGGTGGCACCGGACTTTCTACTTTGCTCAGAGGATTGAAGGAATACAGCGCCCACATTACGGCGATTGTAACGGTTGCAGATGATGGCGGCTCCTCTGGTCGTCTGCGGCGAGAAATTGGCGTCCTACCGCCGGGAGACATTCGCAACTGTATCGCGGCATTGGCAGACCAAGAAAAGTTATTGACCGAATTGTTTCAATATCGCTTTAAGGCTGGGGATGGTCTGAACGGTCATAGTTTTGGCAACCTATTCCTGACGGCAATGAGCGATATTACCGGAGATTTGGAGCAAGCGATCGCTGCCAGTTCTCAAGTTTTAGCTGTGCGAGGGCGGGTGCTACCGGCAACGTTGTGCGATGTTCGCCTCTGGGCTGAGTTAGAGGATGGACGCACCATTGAGGGGGAATCGAGCATTACAGAAGCCAATGGTCAGATTAAGAAAATTGGTTGCATTCCTAGCAACCCCCCCGCTTTGCCTAAAGCTTTACAGGCAATTGAGGAAGCCGATTACATTATCATCGGCCCTGGAAGCCTTTATACAAGCGTGATTCCCAATTTATTGGTGCCAGAGATTGCCGAAGCGATCGCCCAAAAACAGGTTCCCCGCATCTACGTCTGTAACATCATGACCCAACCGGGAGAAACCCAAGGTTACACGGTTGCAGACCACATTCGCGCCATTGATGCCGCTTGCGGACGACCGCTATTTAACGCCGTCTTGGTGCAGCGGAAAGTTCCCAGTGCGAATGCCCTGATTCGCTATGCTCAAGAAAGTTCCCATCCGGTTTTTCTAGATCGAGAAGCCATTGGGCTGCTGGGGCGTCGCATTGTTTTAACCAACGTGATGGATGAAGACCCAGAGACGGGTTATGTACGCCACAATCCTGAGCGGCTGGCACGGGTGTTGCTGAGGTGGTATAGTCGTGCCCAGGCAGTAGAGTTTTGAGTTTTGAGTTTTGAGTAATTTGGAGTCAATTGTCATTTTTCTTGCCGATGCCGGGGCGACGCGATCGCTTAGGATTGCTCTCAGTCAATCCCTCCGCGCTGGTAGTGTACTTTTAAGCGTTTTAAATTTTGAGTTTTGAGTAATTTGGAGTCAATTGTCATTTCTCTTGCCGATGCGGCGGCGACGCGATCGCTTGGGATTGCACTCGGTCAATCCCTCCCCGCCGGTAATGTACTTTTATTAGAAGGCGACTTGGGCGCTGGCAAAACCACGCTGGTGCAAGGCATTGGCGAGGGTTTGGGCATTACCGAGCCGATTGTGAGTCCCACCTTCACTCTGATTAACGAGTACGCACAGGGACGCCTCCCCCTGTATCACCTGGATTTATACCGCTTGCAGCCAGAAGAAGTCGAAGCGTTGAATTTAGAAACCTACTGGGAAGGATTCGAGGTGCCCCTGGGAATTGTGGCGATAGAATGGGCAGAACGGTTGCCATATCAGCCGCCCAGCTTTTTAAGCGTCCATCTAACCTACTGTGCGAATAATGGTCGCCAAGCCAACCTAATTCCAGCGGGTGGGTTTGATTTTAAGTCAATAAAATTTTAAACACAAAGGTTCGCTCTCGTTTAGAGACTGATTTATCGCGTCTTTCCTTTGCGTACCTTTGCGCTTACCTTGGCGTACCGAGAGCGTTTAATTATTCGTTAAACGTCAAAGCTTCGCCCCGCACTTCTAGATTCAGCTTCCCCCGCTCATCAACAACCTGACCGCCAACAACGGTGATAGAACAAGGCCATCCCCTCAAATTCCAGCCTTCAAAGGGACTCCAGCCGCATTTGGTGAACAATTCTTCGCGCAATACTGGACGATAATTGTCCAAATCTACCAGAACTCAATCGGCATCATAACCGGGAGCGATCGCACCTTTTTTGGGAATCTGATACGCCTTAGCGACAGCCGCAGACATCCAGTTCGCAAGGGCAACACTACAGCGTCCTTGCATGGCTGAAGTCAGCATCAGGGGCAGGGATGTCTCAACTCCAGGCATTCCAGAAGGGGTATTGGGGTATTCTCGGGCTTTTTCTTCGAGGGTATGGGGGGTGCGATCGGTGGCGATAAAATCAATGAAGCCATCGAGTAGCGCTTGCCAAAGAACTTCGTTGTCGTGGGGCGATCGCAATGGCGGATTCATCTGCGCCAGAGTGCCAATTTTCTCATAAGCACTGGTGTTCAGCAGCAAGTGTTGCGGCGTCACTTCTGCTTTCACTCAGCTCGGTTTATCTTGACGTAATAAATCGGCTTCTTGGGCTGTGGACAGATGTAAAATATGCAAGCGTCGCTGATACTTTTTAGATAAATAGAGCGCCAATTCGGTAGCTCAAAGAGCGGCTTGATTATCCTGAATTTGAGAGTGAATGGCTGGATCGTGAATTCCAGCAAATTCTTGTCGTCGCTGGTTTATCCGAGGTTGGTCTTCTGCGTGAACGGCAATTAAGCGATTTCCCTTTGCAAAAATAGACTCCATACCGTATATCCATCCACCAGTAATTGACCGTGCATCGATCCCATAAAAATTTTGATTGCAGAGGTGGGATGCGCTTCTATAAGATCCGACAGATATTCTCCGGTTGCCCCAATAAAAAAGCCATAATTAACTAAGCACTTCTGGGCACCTCGTCGCAACTTATCATCGAGAGCCGCCTGGGTAGTTGTCAGGGGGCGAGTATTGGGCATTTCCAGAAACGACGTTACCCCGCCTTTAGCACAAGCACAACTCGCCGCGAACAAATTTCTTTGTGTTCGAGTCCCGGTTCTCGGAAGTGTACCTGCGGATCGATGACTCCCGGCAACAAAGTCAGACCTTGAACGTCTATCTCTTTATCCACTAGTAGACTATCAGATGCTAGGATTTCCAGATGCTAGGATTTTAGTGCAACCCGGACAATTTCCCGACCCAAGGTTTGCACCTCCCCAACCAAAAATTCACCCGTAGGCGGGAGAATTCGAGCATTGCGAATCAACAGAGAGGGGACAGAAAACATGGTAATCAGTTGTTGATGCAGTAGTTAAGTGTGAGCGACAATTGTATGGTGCGATCGCGCTTTGTCGTAAGATGGCACTTTTCTAAACTGACCATCCAGCAACCGGGTAAACGACAGAAGCTAAATATCTGTAATATTAGCCGGATATATTTAGACAAAATTTGTACACAATATATATAGCTAATCATCCGTCTTCCTTAAAATAAATAATTACCTAGGGAATCAATTTCATTCATTTGCTTGAGTGATTAACCGTTTATGACTGACGTGCAGAATCAACAACCTGACCTCAACCCCCAACCAAAAGCCGAAAATCCTTTCATAGAGGGAATAAAAACGATTGGCTTGAGTGCCATTCTGGCCTTTGGAATTCGCTCTTTTGTGGCGGAAGCACGCTACATTCCTTCGGGTTCAATGCTGCCTACACTACAAATCAATGACCGTCTGATTATAGACAAGGTTAGTTACAACTTCCGATCTCCACAGCGGGGCGACATTGTAGTGTTTGCGCCGACCGAAGCGCTAGAAAAGCAAAACTTTCACGATGCTTTTATTAAGCGCGTGATTGGTTTACCTGGGGAAAAGATAGAGGTGAAAGGGGGACGGGTGTATGTCAACGGGAAACCCCTGTCAGAAAAATATATTGAAGAACAGCCACAGTATACCTATGGGCCGGTGACGGTGCCAGAAAACTCCTACCTGGTACTGGGTGATAATCGCAACAACAGTTACGACAGCCACTATTGGGGTTTTGTCCCCCGTGAAAAAATCATTGGTCGTGCTGTAGTGCGCTTTTGGCCCCTCCAACGTGCCGGAGAAGTGGATAGCGCTCCAGCTTATACCAAGGAATAGTAGGGAGTAGGGGCGAGTTTCACCAAGATATTTGTGCGTCACTAAACCCCTGGCTCAATCCGCCCTTACAGTTAGATATTTCTTCGGTTTGACTGACTAATTACCCATTACCCAAGTTTGTAAAACCCGACCCGTCAGCGATCGCCCTAGCCAAGGGGTATTTTCTGAGCGGGATTTTAGGGTTTGTCTGTCCGCTGTCCAGCTTAGCTGGGGATCAAATAAGACCAGTTCAGCCGGTTGACCGGGCGCGATCGCTGGCGGTTTTTGCTGCAAACACTCCGCCGGATGGGTACTTAAAACCCGCCACAGTTCTAAAGCTGACCAGTCACCAGTCGCAACAAAGGTGTGCCACAGAAGCGATAAAGCCAACTCTAGACCAATTGCGCCCGCGGGTGCTTCGGAAAAGGCGACCGTTTTCTCTTCGTAGGTGTAGGGAGTATGGTCAATGGCGATCGCGTCTAACACCCCACTCTGTATCCCCTGAATCAGCGCCGCTTGGTCTGAAGAATTGCCGAGAGGGGGTTCTAGTCGCAAGTTTGAGTCATAACTGCCTACCGCCTCCGTATTGTGCAATAAATGCATCCAGGTAGTACTGGCGGCGATTGGTAAATTCCGCGCCTTGGCATTCGCAATTAGCTCAACGCTGCGAGCAGTGGAAACGCGCATGATATGGACAGGGGTGCGAGTAGCTTCCACCACTTCCAGCAAAGCAGCCAGCGCCGATGTTTCTGCGATCGCTGGGTTTCCTGGCAACCCAAAGCGAATCGACGCCGAGCCTTCTCTCATTACCCCATTGCCGCTCAAAGCGCGATCGCAAGGCCATAACGCCACAGGTTTTCCTAACGGCTGGAGGTATTCCAACAGGCGGCGCAGCAGCGCTAGATTCTGCACTGGCTGACCGTCTGCAAAGCCTACCACCCCAGCCGCCGCCAGTTCAGCCAGAGATGTCATCTGCTGCCCTTGGATACCGAGCGTCAGCGCCCCCCAAAATTCAATTTTGGATTTTGGATGTTGGATTTTAGATTGTTGAAGGTAGGCTAAACCCCCTAGATTGTCGAGAACGGGTAGGGTATCGGGCAAGATTGCCAGTCGAGTAAAGCCCCCGGCTGCTGCCGCATCAACGAGCGAGGCTAAGGATTCCCGCTCTTCAAACCCAGGCTCACCAGAGTGGCTGTATAAATCTACTAACCCTGGCCCTACGACAAATCCACGACAATCCCGGACGGTTGTGTCAGCGGACAAGTCAGAAATTTCAGTTTCGGCTGCTTGGATATAACCGTCAGCAATCAGAATATCGGCAATCTGGTCGGTTCCAGAAACTGGGTCGATGACCCGTACTTGTTGGAGCAGTTCATTCATAATCGTTTCGAGTTTTGAGTTTTGAGTTTTGAGATAAAAAGCTTCTTCATTCAAAACTCAAAATTCATAACTCATCACTCTACAATGCACCGGCAGCCGTTTGATCGAGAACGCCCCCACCTAAGTGAGTTGTGACATTCATCGCTTGCAGCACCGGCGTACTTTCTGGCCCTTGAAGATAGTCGATGACAGTCACTGCCCCGTTCCCCTGCTTAATGCTCCAGAAATTTTCTGGATTTAAACCCAAAAGGTAGCAGAGTAAGACTTTGTTCGTGGCGTCGTGAGCGACCACCAAACCTGTTTTCGGTCGATCTCCAGAATAAGACGCGACCATGTCTTGCCAAGCTGCGATCGCTCTATCCCAAACTTGTTGCAAGTTTTCTCCTTCTGGCATCTGCACCGTCTGCGGAAACTCTCGCCACTGTTGCAGCATCCCCGGATACGACAGCTCGATTTCCTCTTCAAATTTCCCTTCCCACAGCCCGTGACCAATTTCTGCCAAAGGTGCCTGTAGTTCAATCTGGACGTTGGGGTGATATTTCAGAATAATCTCGGCTGTTTCCTTGGGACGCAGCATTGGGCTAGTCACAGCAAAGTCAATCGGTACATCTTTGAGAAATTCTGCTGCCTTCCGGGCTTGTTCTCGACCGTTATCGTTGAGGGGCACATCAATTTGCCCTTGAAAGCGTTTCTGGCGATTCCAGTCGGTTTCCCCGTGGCGTACCAGCAACAAACGGAGTCCGCGATGGCCCGGACGCGGCTTTGGCAGCACTTCTCCCACATGGGCAGTGAGATTCATCGACTCTAATTGCGCCGGTTTGCCCCAACCAGCGGCAAAATTTAGCACGCTGATGCCGCAATTCGACTGTTGAATCGAATGGTAGCGCTGTGGCGATATTCCAGTTGCCGTACTGAGCAAAGCCCGGTTGATGCCGTTATGCCCCACAATGAGAATCGTCTCTCCCGCATGGCGGGATAAAGTTTCCTGCCAGAATTGCCGCGCTTGCTCGTAGATGGCTAAGACTGGGAAGTGTTCTTTTAATCCCTCTGGCGTCGGGACGCTCATCCGAAATTCCTGGGGACGCTCATGCCAACATTGGTAATCTTCAGGAAATTTCTCCTGCACTTCCACGGAAAGCATTTTCTGCCAAAGGGGTAAATCAATTTCCATCAAGTTATCGGACGCTGTTAAGGGGGCAGGCGTCGCCAAACTGGATTGAACGATCTCTGCGGTTGCTTTCGCCCGTTGCAGGGGGCTACTGTAAATCGCATCAATTTTCAAGTTACTCAGAGTAGCGCCAAGTTGACGGGCAGTCGCGCGACCTTTTTCCGTCAAAATTGATTCATCACAGCGGCCCTGAATTCTACGCTCACTGTTATAGCTGCTCTGACCATGACGCACGAGAATGACTCGAGTATTCAGGGTGATATCCTCCGTGGAAACTAGCACTGCAAAGACAGCAGCCTACATATTCTTGTTCGCTGGCTTAGCTAGAGAAGAATTAGGTCGGCTCTGCCTCAGTTTGGTAAGGTAAAGTTCCCCTAATGCTCTAGGCGAGAAATCCACGCCCATCATCAAGAGCAAAAAGGTTCAGGAGAATTTTAACCTGTCCCGGACACGCATCTAAGATATTCCTCATAGGTGCCGTGACACTAAGAGCCTACAGGAGTTTTCATGACAATTAAGCGGTTGCTGTTGGGGTTGCTGACAATTTTGGCTTTGTTTCTGATTACCCACTCATTACTGGATAGCTGGAATCAGCCTCAGATTCAAGGTCGCCTGGAACTGTACCAAACGAATTTGTTACTCCAAGCGAGTGAGTGGCAGGGCGACAAAGCTGGTGATGCCAATTTGAAAAACGCCCGGAACGCTCTTTTAGGTGAAGACCCTTTAAGAACTGCCCAAAAGCAGTATGAGGAGGCGCGTTCGGAGGATCGAGCCACTCTGGAAAAGCTGCAAGGACAGCTCGAAAAGCTGAAATCGGAAGCCGATTTGAATCCCGATGCAGTCAGATCGCAGCCGCAATTACCAGCGTCAATCAACAAGGTAAAAAAGCTGATTGCTGAGCTTGACTTGCGGTTGGGAATTCTACAAGCTCAACAAGGACAAACAGACGCGGCGATTAAAACTTGGACGGAATTAATTAATCGGTCTAAACAGGAAGCGGCGAGCGAGTTACAGACTAAGCCAGCGGCGGTTTTGGTGGGACTTTGGAGCGAGCCACCCAGCCTGATGTTGGATGCTCAGCCGCAAATTCAAGAGCATTTAGACGGCTGGTTCCGCGATCGCGCTTTGACGAAACTCTACCAAGTACAGGAACGTCAGGAGGAACTGGCGGCACTCCAGGCACAAGAACAGGAGCGCGCTGAAGCTGCAATTGTCAAATTAGCGATTGTCGGAGCAATCCCGCTAGTGGGAGTATTGGTGGGATTAGGATTGCTGATTTTTCTGCTAGCGGGAGTGCTAATTAAGGGAAAAGAAGCCATCCTCGCTCAAAATGGCGATCTCCCTTGGACAACGCCTTGGAATGCCGAAATTATTTGGCAGGTGTTCGTCGTGGGCTTTTTCTTTATCGGTCAATTTCTGCTGCCGCTCTTTTTTAGCTTACTGCCCCTAAATCGAGCCAGCTTTGATATTCGGACACAAGCTGCTTTTGTTCTGGTGAGTTATGCAACATTGGCGTTCGAGTGTCTGCTGGTTCTGTATTTATCTATCCGCTCTTTTTTACCGTTGCCAGAAGGTTGGTTTCGATTCAATTGGCGGGGAAACTGGATTCTTTGGGGATTGGGCGGATATTTAGTCGCGCTGCCTCTAGTGATTGTGGTGTCGCTGATTAACCAAAAGCTGTGGCAGGGACAAGGGGGCAGCAATCCGATTTTACCGATTGCTCTAGAGGGGCAAGATAGTGTGGCGCTGGCGATCTTTTTCTTGACGGCGGCGGTGGCAGCACCATTGTTTGAGGAGTTCTTGTTTCGCGGTTTTCTGTTGCCGTCCCTCACCCGTTATATGCCCGTTTGGGGAGCGATCGCGCTCAGTAGTTTGTTCTTTGCGATTGTTCACCTGAATCTCTCAGAAATCTTGCCCCTGGCGACTTTGGGGATGGTTTTGGGAGTGGTTTATACGCGATCGCGCAACCTCCTTGCACCGATACTCCTCCACTCTCTCTGGAATGGTGGCACTTTGCTGAGTCTTTTCCTCTTGGGTAGTGGATCTGCGTGATGTTTCCTTCCAGTCATTGTTAAGAAGAATCAATGCTTTCCGTCTTGTGATAGATGCGTTACCCAACTGGGAACACTAAAAGCGGAAAGCAAATTTTTCAAGGGTTCACACAAATGAGGGATGGAAACTCTACTGATGCCAGCAAAAAAATCGCCGCTGGAGTCTGCGGGATTCTTATCGGGGCTTTAGGTATCCATAAGTTTGTTCTTGGCTATAACACAGAAGGCATCATCATGTTGCTGGTTAGCCTGCTTACCTGTGGAATCGGTTCGCCAATTATGGGAATTATTGGTTTGATCGAGGGAATAACTTATTTGACAAAATCTGACGAAGAATTCGTCAGCACTTACCTTGTTAGCAAGAAAGGTTGGTTTTAGATCGACCCCTGCGAGAGCGCTTGGGTAGACGCTAGCTTAACTTGAGCCATGTCTAAATTATCTCGCTCTAATCTGTCTAGCAATGCTCGACGGATTCGCTGGTTGATATTAGGAATATGTTCAGCACCTCTAGTGGGAACCTACTTTTATAACCAAGGATATAAAGTAACGTTCCTAGTTTGCCCAATTCGGCACTTTACGGGGATTCCTTGTCCTACGTGTGGCATGACTCGGTCTTTTATGGCAATTGTGCGAGGAGATTGGAGTTGCGCCTTAGCAGAACACCTGTTCGGCCCGGTTTTATTCGCTGCCTTTTTGATTGCAACAGTTCATATTACACTTGAACTAATCGCGGGACGTAAAATCGCCGTCTTGTATGTTCAAATGCTTAGGAACCGAAAGCTACAGGTGCTGAGCCTACTTCTAATTTTAAGCTACCATGCGTTGCGCTTGTATTATTTATCAAAGTCTGGAGAACTATATCTCGCCTTGGTTCATTCACCCTTAGGTCAGCTATTTTTTTGAGGAATTCATGCTTGTATAAAAAATTTTGTTTTTAGGTCAAATTATTTGCGATCGCTTGTTTGTATTTTGTCGTTTTTGCAGCGATAAATTTAACAGATAGAGCGATATTTTATTCATGTTTAAATTAAGTTCTTCTGTAAATCTTTCTCCTGACTTAATATGCTAATACGCAAACCCAAAAAACTGATTTTACCCATGTTCCTAGCTTTGTTAGGTATGGGATATTTCAGTGTAATGTCTAGCTTAGAGATTAACTTCTTCTTTAGGGGCTATGCCGCGCTCATGCCAATGCAGGCTCTAGCACTGGTCTACGTGATGTATCTTCGCTGGAGTAGCCGTTGACCGTTCGCGGGTAACTAACTTAAAAAAGATTAAGAATTTTTGCGCGATCGCCCGGACTTTCGCCTAACCTCAAAATAGAGACGCTAGAACAGTCTGGCGTTGAGGTGTCGTGGAAAGTCCCAAGATTCTCTATGCAATCCCCCCAAACCGTAGCCGCTACCCCTGCATCGCCGCTAGAGACGATCGCCCTGGATGTCACAGGCATGAAATGTGCAGGCTGCGTGAAAGCGGTAGAAAAGCAGCTAACCCAGCATCCAGGCGTCGTTTCTGCCCGCGTTAATCTGGTGACAGAAGTCGCTGTCGTAGAATGCGAAGCGGGTGCGATTGACCCGGTTGCGTTAGCCGAACAGGTGACAGAAGCCGGATTTCCGACCCAGCCTCGTCTCGCCACTAAAACAGGCGAAAAAGCAAAAGAGGCTCTGAGTCCAGCAGAACGGCACGCCCTAGAAAATCGCCAGCAGTTGAGGCAATTAGTTATTGCGGGCGTTCTGATTGTGCTGTCGGCAATGGGTCATCTTAATCAACACTTCATCTCTTTTCCCGCTTATTTTTCACCCCTGACCAACATTTGGTTTCACTGGGGATTAGCAACGGCAGCGTTACTCTTTCCCGGACGCCAGATATTAGTCGATGGGTGGCGGGGCTTGCGGCGAAATGCTCCCAATATGAACACCCTGGTGGCGCTAGGAACGCTTACAGCTTACACGGCTAGCTGCGTGGCGTTGCTATTCCCTCAGCTGGGTTGGGAATGTTTTTTTGATGAGCCGGTCATGCTGTTAGGCTTTATCCTGCTAGGGCGCACCTTGGAGCAACGGGCAAGAGGTCGTGCCGCCGCAGCCTTTCAGGCATTGTTGGCGCTCCAGCCGAAAGTTGCTCGTTTAATTGCCAATCCTACGGCTGCTGGCTCTACGCCCACAGGAAGTGCCAAGGGGAGCGACTTCGGGGGCATTGAAATCCCCGTTGAGCAAGTCCGAGTAGGTGAATGGTTGCGGGTTTTGCCGGGAGAACAGATCCCGGTCGATGCAGAAGTGGTAGCGGGTCAGACAACGGTGAATGAGTCAATGTTGACTGGGGAGCCGGTTCCGGTCATGAAGCAACCGGGAGACTCGGTGGCGGCTGGGACGCTGAATCAGTCGGGAGCGATCGCGATCAAGGCAACTCGCACCGGCAAGGATACGACTCTGGCACAAATTGTCGCCCTGGTCGAAGAAGCCCAAATCCGAAAAGCTCCCGTGCAGCTATTGGCGGATACGGTGGCGGGGTACTTCACCTACGGCGTTCTGGCAGCAGCAACCTTCACGTTTTTATTTTGGTACTTCATCGGCTCTCAACTTTGGCCTGATGTCACGATGTTGAGCGCAGTAGGGATAGAGAGCCACTCAGCGATGCACTCAGTCATGCACCATGCCAGCGGCATAGACAGGGAACCCCCACCTCTACAGCACTCAGCTTTGTTACTTAGTTTAAAGCTTGCAATTTCTGTCTCTGTCATCGCTTGCCCCTGTGCTTTAGGCTTAGCGACCCCCACGGCAATTTTGGTGGGAACGGGTCTGGGGGCAGAAAGAGGGCTGTTGATCAAAGGCGGCGACGTGCTGGAACGGGTACACCACCTGGATATCGTGGTATTTGATAAGACAGGCACTCTTACCACGGGTCATCCCGTCGTTACTGATTACTTGCCGGTGGGGAACTTCCTCCCAGAAATGCTCCTGCAACTGGCGGCGGCGGCAGAAAGTGGCACCACCCACCCCCTGGCAGAGGCAATCGGGGAAGAAGCGCACCGCCAAGAGTTAACCATCCCCCTTGCCCAAGAGTTTTATACGGAACCGGGACTAGGGGTATCGGCTTTGGTTGAAGGCGTGCGGGTTTTACTGGGGAATGCAGACTGGTTGACTCAGCAAGGAATTTCCCTCAGCGATTCCGAACAAAACCAGGCTCAACAACTGGCATCTGCGGGGAAAACGGTGGTTTATGTCGCCGCTGACGGTCAATTAGCGGGGTTGATTGGCGTCACCGATACCCTCCGAGGAGATGCGAAAGCAACGGTGTCTCGCTTGCGGCAGATGGGATTACGGGTGATGCTGCTGACTGGAGATCGACTAGAAGCGGCAAGGGCGATCGCGTCTCAGTTGGAACTTAATCCAGACTCGGATGTCTTAGCAGATGTCCGTCCAGACGCCAAAGCAGCCGCGATTGCCCAGCTACAAGCTCAGGGTCAGCACGTCGCAATGGTTGGTGATGGCATCAACGATGCCCCCGCTTTGGCACAAGCAGATGTTGGCATTTCCCTCCAAGGGGGAACCGATGTCGCCATTGAAACTGCTCAAATTGTTCTGATGCGCGATCGCCTTCTGGATGTTGTCAAGTCAATCCAGCTTTCCCGTGCGACTTTCAACAAAATCCGCCAAAATCTATTTTGGGCGTTTGCCTACAACACTATCTCCTTGCCAGTTGCTGCGGGTGTGCTGCTACCCACTTTCGGGCTTGTTCTCAGCCCATCTGCTGCCGGAGCATTAATGGCTTTTAGTTCTGTCAGCGTCGTCACTAACTCGCTTTTGCTCCGTAAATCTCTCTCTACCGATAACTGATTGAGTCCAAGCGCGTTTAATCAGTCGGATTGGTTTGTTACAAAAATCTTAAATTAAACCTGCTTTTCGATAACTGCCAACGAACAATTGACCGCTAACTCGGTGTGCCACAATATGATAGAGGAGATTATAACCCTCCAAACACATCAAGCCTGCTCCAAGGTGACGACACTGGCTTCAGGGAAGGTGGGGGTGTTACGCTGGAGTCCTGCCAACCTCCGCCAAAGCGCCTCTTGTTTTCCTCAAGATAATGCTCGGTCGAGTGTTGATATTCAGGGTGCAGGCACAGGCGCTTATCCCGCCGGTTGAGAATGGTGCCACTGTTAGTCTAAGTAACTGTTTTTCACAAACCAACCGCCCTCTCTTAAATAATTTTTCAATGGCTGTAAAACTGCATCTGAACCATATATTGATTATTGAAGATGATCAGGGACGTAAGGAGTTTCCCTTAGAAAAGCCGGAATATTGCATTGGCAGAGACCAGAAGTGCGATATCCGGTTGTACTCCCAATTTGTATCGCGTCGGCACGCAACTTTAGTGCAAAAATTGCGTGCGGATGGCTCTTACTATTATCGAATTGTCGATGGCGACAAAGGCAAGCCCAGCGCCAATGGTCTGTTGATCAATGGTCGAAAACTCCAAGCTCACGATCTCGAAGATGAAGATGAGATTGTGTTTGGGCCGCAAGTGCGGGCACGCTACTTCCACCTGAAGCGAGAATCCATTCCCACGGGACCTCCAGATGAGTGGGACATTACCCTGATTAGTCCCAATATGGTTGGCGATGGGGAAGAACCTTAATTTTCTCCATGAAAATCTCGCCTGAGAACTTCCCAGGGGGAAGCTTGTCTATCCGGCGACGCTTTCAACTAGTTGCCAATGGCGATTTTCCGCGATCGCCTGATGCACCTGATAGAACATCTGGTGGCAGTGGTTGTCCACTTGCAGGGGCAACTCTTCGTTTTTCACTACAAAATTCATCCGCACTTCTCGGTCGGTAGCGGTCGATTTATCGATGAGCACTTCCACCGTCACCAGCTTGGCAAAAGAGACGTGACCCGGTATCTCGCGAGCCATCAAGTAGTCTCCAGTGTTGTAGATAATATCGAAATTACAGGACTCCAAAACTTCTATGAGCACCTGCTGGAGACGCTCAAGGGGAACTGCAACGATAAATGAACAAGTATAACGAGCCATAAAAAATCCCCGACGTCATATCCCTCGACCCTCTTATCATACCGAACCTTCGTTTCGGGTCAGAAAGGAATGCTTGCTTCTAAGGCTAGAGCCATCACCCAGCCTTTATCAGCTTCCAGCATACCAGTCGCTCCTCCGGAAGAACTAAGTAGGGAAGTTACCAAAAGCACGGGGTGGGGTTGACTGATACTTTGGAAGAATGAAGGATGAGTGGGTTGTGGATTCATCGGTGCTGGTGAGCAACATCCCGATCTTGAGCAAGAAAAAAGAGGCTGTGATGATAAGGGTTGGGGAATGCAGGGCAAGCTGATTGTGTTTGAGGGAGTGGAAGGAAGCGGTAAAACAACTCAGATGCAGCGATCGCGCGATTGGCTTCTGGAAAGGATGAAGGCAGAATCTCCGATTTTCTCGCAGGTGGCGATCACCAGAGAGCCAGGGGGTACAGAATTGGGTAAAGCTTTGCGCCGCTTGTTGCTCGAAGGGACTCTGAATCACCCCATTCAAGACCGGACAGAACTATTGTTGTATGCAGCAGACCGCTCGCAGCACGTTGAAGAAGTGCTAAAACCAACCCTGGCGGCAGGAGGAATTATTTTGTGCGATCGTTACACCGATTCAACTATCGCCTATCAAGGTTATGGTCGGGGTCTTAGCCTATCTTTAATCGAGAAGATATGCCAAATGGCGACAGACGGACTGGAAAGCGACCTCACCCTGTGGCTAGATGTTGACGTTGAAATAGGTCTAGCACGCGCTAAAGCCAGGGGAGCAGCCGACCGAATGGAGCAAGCAGAATTGGCGTTCCACCAACGGGTACAGCAGGGGTTTAGAGCCTTAGCAGCAGTCCATCCCCAGCGGATTGTGCGGGTGGATGGCAGTGGCACTGAGGCAGAAGTCCAAGGGCAAATTCAGGCGATTTTGACTCAACGGTTTCGGCAATGGTCTCTATAAAATTAAAAATCTATAATTCCCTGGCAGTGGCGATTAAACTATCAATACAATTTTTGAGGGTTGGTTCCAGACGCCATATATCGCGTCTCCAGGGTAAATGGTACTGCTTGCAAATTTTTTTAGTTTTGCCTTTTTTTGCGGTTAAATGAACTTTTTTGCGGAACTTGTCGGACAAAACCGAGCGGTTGAGTTACTAACTCAGGCAGTGGCTCAAAATCGGATTGCTCCTGCCTATCTATTTGCGGGTCCCGAAGGCGTCGGACGCAGCATGGCGGCTCGGTGCTTTGTAGACCTTTTGTTCTGTGCTAATGTACCCGCAACTGAGCCAGACGCCCCCGAATCTCCTGTGATTAAGGAAGGAAGCAAGGGGAGTATTGCGTCTATCAAAAACCGCTTGCGGCAGGGCAATCATCCAGACTTATTTTGGGTGCAACCGACCTATCTGCATCAGGGTCAACGATTATCTGCCGCCGAAGCCGCCGAAGCGGGTGTCAAGCGCAAGGCTCCGCCGCAAATCCGGCTGGAGCAAATTCGGGAAATTACCCAATTTCTGGGACGTTCGGCGCTGGAGGCACCGCGATCGCTTGTTGTGCTGGAACAAGCAGAAACGATGGCAGAATCGGCTGCAAATGCCTTACTCAAAACCCTAGAAGAACCGGGACGAGCAACGCTGGTTTTAATCGCACCCACTCAGTCGTCGTTGTTACCGACGCTGGTATCGCGTTGTCAGCACATTCCTTTCTATGGTTTAGACTCGGCGGCAATGGAGCAGGTGTTGCGGAAGACGGGTCATGAAGAGATTTTGGAACATCCGACAGTGTTAGCGATCGCGCAAGGCAGTCCGGGAAATGCGATCGCTTCCTGGGAGCAACTCCAAACGATTCCCCAAGACTTACTTCAGGACGTTATCCATCTGCCAAAATCGTTTCGTGACGCCCTTGAACTCGCCAAACGGATTGATAAAACTCTCGATACAGAAGCCCAACTGTGGTTAGTTGATTATCTACAGCACACTTACTGGCAGCAATTCTTGAACGGTGTAATTCATAAATTGCCCCTCCAGCAACTCGAAAAAGCCCGCCAATCTCTCCTGAGTTATGCTCAACCGCGACTTGTCTGGGAAGTAACGCTATTAGAAATGATTTAAGCCACCATTTGAGAGGAAAAAATTGCTTTAACTCTCTTCAGATGAGGGCTTAAATTCAGGGGAATGGGGGCTTTTAATTTTTTCTTTTGCGTCTGGTTGCTGGCAGGCAATCATGGTTGTGATGTGTTCTTTTTCGTCATTGCGGATGGCAACGAACACATCGTAAAGATTCTCAATTTTTGGGCGACGCTCCCTTGGTGTATGAGAGATTTGAAAATCATCAAACATGTAAAGATCGCCCTCGTGGTAGTAATCAATTGCTATCTGTGGAGCTGGCTGAGTTTTGAGTTCAGCCTCATGCTCTGTTAGAAATTTATCGTAGGTGTGGTAAGCACCTTCTTCGACTAACTGATTAAAGTAGTAAGCCGATCTAGGAGCAATCATGTATACAAAAACTAGAATCCAGTAGTAAGCCAGGACGCCAATCCGAGCAATCATGCGATCGCTCCACGATTTCCCCCCACCCAATGCTTCGATGATGCGGAGATGATGCAACTCATTCCAGGACTCAGCAAAGTGAACCTTGATCCAATCAGCATAAGGCCACGCGCCGAGACTTTCATAGAGATGAAGAACCGATAAATAAGCAAAACAAGGAACGCGAGCGATCGTTTCCAAGACATAAAATCTTGCATACCATCGCTCTTGGTAAAAAGTTTTTAAAATAAATTCTAAGAAACTAACGAGTAAACGAATCATTCTCCTAGTCTGCTTTTAAAACGACTAATAATTATAAACTCATGGATTAAGTATAAATAAATGTAAAATAATTGACAAACCAAGTAACCCGATTGATGTAGTGCAGGGGGTTAGCTGATATTGAATTTTTATACCTACCTAATACTCACCTACTGAGACTGCCGGACATTTACTGTGCGGACAACACTTATTGACCAGATTGTTCCACTAATTTTTTCAGACGCAGATATGCCTCTTCTGGGGTGAGCGGTTCAGATTCGGTTTCGTTAGGAATATAGAATTGGCTGCTATCTGGAAAGTAGCGGACGACAAAACTAGGGATAAGACCTAATTTTAGAGCTTTTTTTCCAAATTGTTCTGCTGTTTCCGAAAGGGTCAATTCATCATGGAACTGAGGTTGAGTCATAATCTTTTTGTCTCCTCAATAGTGTTTATAAATATAAACTAATAGGGACGCTAAGTTACAAAAGCTCAGGCAATAGCGCCACCAAGTGTAATTTACAAACAGTCCCTTAAAAGGGAAGCTGGGAGTTTACTAAGCAGAGGGTTCGACAAGGAAGGGTTAACAAAAGCGCGATAGCGTTAGCGAAGCGAGGCGTTAGCCTAGCGCTGACTTGTCAGTTCGCCATCCGACTTAGCGTTTCCGGAGGATAATCGCTGTTTCCCTGACCGTGTAGTACCGTGTAGAAACTCCCAGAGGGAGATTGCCATTCATTTGTTGTCCTTATTAACCAAGTTAATGCCTACCCCTTCCCTGAACTTCTACCGAAGGAGTGGGCATTACGTTAAATCTCTTGGTGATCTTATATACCAACCACCGAATGGTAGATTTCGGACAGTTTTCTTAGTTGACTTCTTCCTCACACATCGTCAACACGCTTGGCTTGCAGCGTTTGATGGTGACTTCGATCCCGCCAGCTTTTTCACTTTGGATATCTTCAATATAGCCAGGGCACGCAGTTGCTGCTTCAGCGGAGTTGTGAAAGGGACCAAAATAGTAGATACAGCGAGGCTCAGTAGTGGCAATTTCCACCCACCAAGACATTCGGAGACCTTGTGCAAATCCTGTCAAGACCTCTTTGATTGTTTTGAGCAGTGCCATAGGAAGTGATAACTAAGAGAATTAGGGATTAGACAAACTAGACAGAGGCATTGAAATTCTCGTTTGAACTGAATGACAGTTCTGCCCAGCTCGATAGGATAACCTGGCAGTCGGCTCATAGTTGTACGATTCTGCTTTCATACAACTGCGTCACTGTACTCAGATGCGATCGCCAAATTGATATTTTATATCTTTTAGAAAACCTCAAAGAATATCAAACACAAAATTTGTTCTTGAATTCTAGTTTAACGGATGCAACTTGGCACAAGTGTATGCAATACAACCTTAAAGTTCAAGATATTGCTGAATAATCAATAAACCCTGACATTAGCAGCGTAACTGTTGACCATCACTAGCTTTCTGTTTTTGGGATATTTGCTCCCACGCCTAGTTCTTTTTTACTTGTCTTTAACTGCTTCCACAGAGACTTAATATCCTTGTATGCCTGTTCGGAAGAAATCTTACCTCCGGTTTGCAACGCAGATATATAAGAAATTTTTTGTGCAAATTCCTGTAAATTCGCATTAAAAGCTAGCTCCTCCGGAGTGAAACGACCCCAATAACGACTCTGGGGGTTGAGAAAGCTTAATTTATTGATATTCTCTGGCATAGTACAACCCTCTATAACTAATTTTATAGTTAATTAACAGGTAGGCTAATTAAAGATTAATTGCCTCCGTTCAATTATTTATAAATAGGTAATCAAAAACCATTACTTATTCCCATCATTCACAAAACATCTTGATTTTTACAACATTCTTTAATGTTTTAGCTTTATAAAGTCTACTGTTATTTATATCCCTAGTTTTAGCAGTCTAGGAAATACTGATATTTGGCGAACGCGATAGTGGCGAGGTAAGGTGGGAAGCTGCCAAACACAAAGCGAACTGTAATCTGGGTGGGGGAAGGTTAATCGCTGGCGTTGATTGGTATCTTCCTCTGTGGCTAATGATGAGGAAGCCTGGAAGTTTTTCAAAACGCAATGGGGCGATGACACAGATAGGGAAACTTCTTGTTTTTGCATACAAAAACTGCTAGGGCAGTTTGCCCAACTCCGTAAGAATGCACCTTTGGAACTTTACCCGTTACTGTTTTACCAAACTTCTACCACAGGGCTGGGTTGAATGTTAAATTTACCTGTGATTGGAAGCACAAAACCTATGTTTAGGAAAGATAGCGCTATCGTGGATAGAACAGTAAAGTTGTCAAAACAAGCGTAAGAGCTACAGCTTTGAGACATCTGTTTTATAAAATATAAGAGTTTTAAACGGCGATCGCGAGAATTGCCTTGCACTTCTAAGATAGAATAAACCGACTGGAAAATTATCAGGCGATCGCGCATCCAAAAAAACTTTCTATTGCAGTTTATCAGGAGGTTTTTATTGGTGTTTGTGAGCGATGACAGCTTAGGGAACTTCGCGGGGGTGCTGTTACGCGATCGCATACATAACGGTTTCAGTATTTCTAGCAGAGTTTTTAACTGTTTAGCTAAAATTGTATCGCTAATAAATAAACGAAATTATTCTCATTCAACCTGATTTTTCGCTTACACTAGAGGAATCAGCGAACCTTAAATCTATTTGCAATTCTGAATACAAAAAGCCCCTATCAGTTGCTTTCTAGGGGCTTGGTGTTGTCTGTCAGTATATCCCGTTGCAGCTTCTTGCGGCAGGATAACGATTATCTAAGGCTTAACTTTTGTGCTCTTCGCCTGCATCTATCTGAAGAAATAGATTGATGTAAAGTCAGTAAATAATTGTATTAAAAATCACAAGCAATTTTAATTAGGTTCTTTCAAAACTTGTCTTTTCATACCCCGCGTAACTGAACTCTTGATTGCGTTCGTTAACGAAGCGGTGCTTAGTGCAAAGCAACTTTGTGAAGCGATCGCAAAGCGTATGCAGAGAGTGATAGAATCTCCCTTGTGCTTTACTCACATTGCGCTCCGTTCCACACTACAGGGTGTTGTACATCAAAGATTTTCCAATCGCTAAATATTTAGTTAGAAAACCCTAATTATTTCCATAATCTCAAAAAATAAGCTTGAATATATATTAGTTAAATAAAATTTACTTTTTGCCGCTATTTGCATATTTAATTTATTCATTTAATAAATAGATAAATAGGGGGAGCAAGGATTGCCTCTTTTGGAAGGGCGCAATTAGAGAAAGGAATGTTAAAAGGAAAAAAGCAGTGAACTTGATAGAGGGTAAGAAGTTCTCAATCATGCCCTTAGTGAAGGTAAAACTATGAAAAATGAAATAAATGTGAACTTATTTGCCCAACAAATTCAGCAAATTAACTGGCGATTAGCTGAGCTGTACAAAGGGGCAACAATCGCTCCGCCTAAAGAGCCGGAGCTACTGCCAGTCGCCTTCAAGGAGTTGGGCATCGCCTCGGAAACGCTACAAGTGGCGCTAGAGGAACTACGCCAGCAGAATGAGGAACTTGTAGCCGCACGACAGGCGTTGGAAGCCGAACGCCACCGCTACCAGGATCTGTTCGAGTTAGCACCGCAAGGCTACCTGGTGACGGATGCAGAAGGGACAATCCGAGAAGCCAACCGCGCTGCTGCTAAACTGCTCAACGTGTCGCCAGAGTTTTTAGTGGGCAAACCGTTTGTCATCTTCATTCCTCAAGAAGAACGTCGAATCTTTCGTAACGAACTGACTCGGCTGCATGAGCAGCAACGAGTATATGAGTGGACAGTACGCCTACAGCCCCGTAAAGGTGAGATTTTTGACGCGGGGATAACAGTCGCCACTACTCATAATAATGGGGAAGGCAAAGCAGTCACATTGCGTTGGCTGATTCGCGATATCACTGAGCGCAAGCGGGTAGAGAAGGCGCTAGAAAAAAATAACTACGACCTCAAGCAAGATCGCCCTGTACAGGCTTACTCCAAAGGAGAAATCATTCCCCTCGACCCTCAAAACCTGTGGTTAGTGTGTCGGGGTTTGGTGAAGCTGAGTACGATGAGTGACAATTGTGAAGAGGTGCTGGTAGGGTTAGTCGGTCCTTCGATGCCTTTTGGCTCTTGTTTAACCGCCCTGTCAACCTATCAAGCAACTGCCGTCTCGGACGTGCAGATAGTTAACATTTCCCTCTCAGAGATAACAGCCTCCCCTCATCTTGCCCAGACTATTTTACCGAAAATTAATTTGCGGTTGCGGCAGACAGAATCGCTTTTGGCGATTTCTGGTCAGCGACGATTGCAAGACCGCTTGCAGAATCTATTGTTGCTGCTGAAACAGGAAGTTGGCGAACCTGTGCCGCAGGGAACTCGTTTGAGCGTTCGTCTCACCCATCAAGACCTTGCCAATGCCTGCTGCGTCACCAGAGTGACAATTACCCGTTTGTTAGGGAAGTTACAGCAAGAAGGAAAGATTTCCTTTGACTCCAAATACCACATTATCCTCAAAGAGGGAAGCTTCTAGAGTAAGCGGCTAGGGGTGAGTTATCAGTTGTTGGTTGATTAACAAGTGACAGTGGGTAGCTTGAAATCAAGTCTGAAGACTGTCTATGCCAACGGCGTCAGAGAGAGACGCTAAGCTGTGTTCCTGCAATTTTTGCAACAGACCCTCCAGAATGCGGCGTACCATCCAAGGACCTTCATAAATCCAGCCAGTGTAAACCTGGATCAGGCTAGCACCCGCCGCGATTTTCTCCCAGGCATCTTGGGCGGTGAAGATGCCGCCGACGCCGATAATGGGCAGTTGACCTTGCGTTTGCGTGAAGATAAAGCGAATGACTTCGGTAGAACGTTCTCTTAAAGGAGCACCGCTGATGCCACCAGCTTCTTCACTCACGGGTTTACCAGTTGGGGAAAGTATCTGGGTTTTTAGATGATCGCGCCGGATAGTGGTGTTAGTGGCGATGATCCCAGCCAGTTGGTAATTTTTAGCAAGTTCAATCACAGAAGCGATCGCTTCCCACTCCAAATCTGGGGCAATCTTTACCAGTAGAGGTTTTTGTCCTTGATTTTCTTGTTGCAGGGCATCTAGAATCAGACTCAGCTGATCCGAAGACTGGAGACTTCGCAATCCCGGTGTATTGGGTGAGCTAACGTTAACGACAAAGTAATCTCCCAAATCCTTCAAAAGGCGAAAACTACCCAGATAGTCAGCAGCCGCAGCCTCTAGTGACGTTATCTTAGATTTACCTAGATTAATTCCTAGGGGAATGTTGAAGGTTGAAGGTTGAAGGTTGGAATTTTCAGCTTTTAACTTTCCACTCCAGCTTTCCAACCTTTGCGCCATTGCCGCTGCCCCTTGGTTATTAAATCCCATCCGGTTGAGGGCGGCTTTGTCCATCGGCAAGCGAAACAAGCGAGGACGGGGATTTCCCGGTTGCGCGTGTAAGGTTACGGTACCGAGTTCCGCAAAGCCGAAGCCGAGACTAGGCCAAATCCCAGCCGCGACGCCATCCTTATCAAATCCAGCGGCTAGACCCACTGGATTGGGGAACTTTATCTTCCACAGAGTTTGTTCTAAGCGAGCATCTCTCTTGGCGTAAGATTGCTGTAATTGTGCAACAATCCAGCTTTTGGGGGAATGAGAAGGCGAACCGGCAAGAGCGCTGAACAGATGGAGCGTTTGTTGATGCAGCCATTCTGGATCGGCTTTCAATCCGGAAAATAATGCCGGACGAATTGCGAGTTGATAGATATCCATAATTTAATCATTCGTCGTTAATCATTAGTCATTGGTAAAAAAAAAACAAAAATAACTAATAATTGACAACCGACTATCCTCAAGTAAGGGCATTCTAGATATTACAAGCTTTGCAAGAGACACCCACGAACAAAGTTCATACCAAAAACATGAAAGTCTCTTTCCCGCACGCCCGACTTCCGAGTTTTAAGACACTCACCGATGAGCAAAGTTTCACAACGAACAAGCTGAAAATCTTTCTTTTTGAGACGCTCTGGTTTGTTCGGGCAATCCGGGAGTAGAGCGCCGCTACGCTAACAGTCCTACTTTCAAGTGAGAAATCTGACAAGCGACAAGCGATCGCAATGAGTCGGGTCGCGGTTGAATAACATGGATCAACACCACACTCCAGACCAAAGTCCAGCGGACTACGAAAACCAACTTGTTGCCTTGGGGCGCGTCCTTCAGACCATGCGGGAAGAGGAGAATGTTGACGTTCTCATCGAAACCACCCTGAATTATCTCGCCTCCGAGTTTGACTATCGCCTGATTTGGATTGGCCTCTACGATCGCTTAGATCACCGTTTATTTGGCAAAGGCGGCGTCACTCCCACCGGCGACACAAAATTTCTTAAAAGTAAGTTTACCCTAAGTCCCGGCGACCTTCTGGAGCAGGTAGTCATCCAGCAGCGCTCCTTAGGCGTCCCAAATCTCAGCGAAGAAGTGCGGGCTGGAGAATGGCGTCGAGCAGCTCAACAATTTGGAATTCAGGGTGCGTTTTTTTATCCTTTGCGCTGCAAAGACCGTTGTTTTGGTGTCGTGCTACTAGGATCGTCCTTGTGGGGTGCCACTCCTCGACCGGGAGAAAAAGCCCAGATGTCAATGCTATTTGGGGGATTAGCTGCTGCCCTGTACCAGATTGAACTTGACTGGCAGCACTCCTCGACCAAGCGCCCCGACCAGCCACTATTTCAGGTGCTAGACCAGATGGCGCGGATGCCTGCGATGGATCAACGCCTAGAGGCTGTGGTAGCCATGACGCAGCAATTTATTGGACCAACTCGCACCAGCGTCTACTGGTATTCCCCAGAGCGACGCTACTTTTGGCACCGAGTTGGCAACCGCCAGACATCTAGGGGACTCGCTTCCTCAGCCGCCAGTGCTGCTGCTGGTCTTACCGTCCAAGAAGTCAGCGAATTTTATCTAGCTCTGAATGAAAATCGGCTGATTGCCATTGGCGCGGGTAGAAGCCCCCTAAAAGCCGAAGTAACCGGGCGCTTGCTCTCCAGGTTGCGGGCACGCTCCCTTTTGGCTGCGCCGATTCGGGTAAAGCAGGAACTGGTGGGCTTTCTGGCAGTGGAAGGCAATGAAGCTCGCATCTGGGAAGAAGCGGAAAAAAACTACATTCGTGCGGCTGCTCAGTTGATTTCCCTAGGGGCAGGAAGTGAGGAGATAGAAGGAACGCTTGAGCGTACCCAACAGGATGCCCAACTGGTAGCAGAGTGTGCCCGTATCCTCGCCGACAACACAAACGCTGAGAAAGCCTTAGATGAGTGTGCCCAACTGCTCTTGAAGCGGCTGGGGGCAGAACGTTTTTTGGTACTGCAACAACCCAGAAGTGGTCAGGGGTCATGGTTCGGGAATGGGGAACAAGACTCATTGCCCATTCCCCCAGGTTCAACTGAACACTCAAAACAGAAAGCTGAAAATTATTCGGTTGTTTACCAGCGCCAGCCACTGAATAGAAGACCCCTAACAACTTCCCTCAGCGCTGTTACAGGTGCTGACCGGCAGCTAATCGAGGAAAGTCCTGAAGCCGTGGCGATTGAAGATTGGGAACAAGACTCGCGACTGGGTCGCTGGCGGGAGAGCTTGGCGGGTTTAGGCGTGCGATCGCTTTTAGTCTGCCGGATGTCCAGTCGCGACACCTCTGAGCTTGACCCAGACCCGAAAGAGAACTTACCCCTTGTTGTCATTGGTCATAACACTCCCCGAACTTGGAACCAAACCGAGCGCCAATTACTAGGCATCGTCAGCCAACAATTAAGTTTGGCAGTCCGCACCTTGGATATGAGAACCTCCACCCAACTCTCAGAGTCAGCCCAATCCTTCTTCCAGGCTGGCTTGAAGATTCTCTTATCGGCACCGCTAGACCCCGCCGGGTTCGATCGGGCTTGGGTGGAATTCCTCTCTGAGATGCTGCAATCTCCTCTAGCGCTCTTGCTTACTTGGGGAGGCACTCGGAAAGATTCTCGGATTGAAAACGCCAAGGTAGCGGCGGCGGTGATGGCAAACTCGCGGTTTGCCCTTCCCCCCGACCTTTCGGTTCCACTCAACGATGCATTGATTCAGGAAGCTCTAACGACTGAGGGTCTTCTAGAAAAGCGGGGCACGCAAATCCCCAGTAGATCCCGGCAATGGCTGAGCAGCGCCAGTATCGGCTGCTTGCTGGTCATGGCTCTCCCCCAGGATGAAGGCGGAAGGATGAAGGAGGAAACAACTCCCCTTCATCCTTCCGGTGGTCTGGTTGTGCTGGCAGACAGCCCCCAGCGTCAGTGGCC
The DNA here is from genome assembly GCF_039961975.1 of Trichocoleus sp. DQ-A3. Lineage (NCBI taxonomy): Bacteria > Bacillati > Cyanobacteriota > Cyanophyceae > Leptolyngbyales > Trichocoleusaceae > Trichocoleus > Trichocoleus sp. DQ-A3. The sequence goes on from NZ_JAMPKC010000014.1 coordinate 92,066, forward strand.
CGAACACTTACTTCCGGTTGTGGAAACCTTGATAGGACAGTTCGCTCGGATTCGCCAGTACACCTTGGAAAACGCCGCTCTCTATGGGCAAGTCAGAAACCTAGAACAGCTGAACTGGTATAAACATCGTTGCATGGCAAGCTTGCATTCCTCTGCCGCCGATCGACTTAACCGCCTGAATCAACTTGTAGGGGGGGGGTTATCAGATATCCCTGCGGGAGAACAAACCAATCGTGCAGACAGTTCTGTACCTCCTAAAGGGCATCCTCCAGATAAATCTTTAGCGCGTATGCACTCCTCACAACTCATCCGCGAACTAGGGAATATCCTTGGGGAGTTCGCCCCGCTCGTGGAGGAGGAGCAGTGGCAACTGAAGCGCCGACTGACAAAGGTGCCGTTAGTGAATGTGTTGAAGCGATCGCTCTGGTTCGTTCAACCTCTATACCATCAGCGCCAGATTCAAGTATCCATCGGAGGAGTGGGTAGCAACCTTCACGTATATAGCGACCTGCTTAAGCTGGAATGCGTCCTCTCCGAACTGTTAGCGATCGCAGCTCGTAAGGCAACCGCAAACAGCCGGATTCATCTCAAGGCTGAAGTCAAAATTCCCCAAGAGGACAGCGCTTCCCTTGTGGAATTGTTAATGACCGATTCGGAACGTTTTGATTTGACAACACCCGTAGGAGCAGCTTTCCATCTCGAACCGACCTTGAAGATTTGCCAACGCTTCGTGCGCTCTTTTGGCGGCGAGCTTCAGTTTTACCAGATGGAAGGACACCGCTACTTAACTCGGTTGTTACTACCAATGGTCAATTAAAAATTAAAAATTGAATGCCCAATTTTTAATTTTTAATTCTTTTACACCGCTTGCGGCTGAACCTGCGGCTGGAACTGGAACAACGAATACACGACATTACGGCGGATATCCGTCATCATGTCTAGAAACATCTCATACCCTTCCTGCTTGTACTCAATCAGAGGGTCTTTTTGACCGTAGCCGCGCAAACCTACCGACTCGCGCAAGGCGTCCATTGCTTGTAGGTGTTCCCGCCAAAGGGTATCAATTTGCTGCAAGATAAAAAACCGCTCGGCTTGGCGCATCAAACCAGGCTGAATTTGATCAACAGTCGATTCTTTGAGGTCGTAGGCTTTTCGCACTTCTTCTTGCAAGAAAGTTTTGATTTCCCCAACGCTCATGTCTTCTAGATGGGACGGCTCCAAATCTGCCAACAGATTGACAAATTCCTTCACCTTGGCGACAAGGCTGTTTAAATCCCATTCTTCCGAAGGTAATTCTGGATTGACGTAAGCCTCCACAATGTCATCCATTGTCCGCTCGGCATACTGAATCACCTGTTCTTTCAAATCCAGCCCTTCTAAGACGCGGCGGCGTTCGGCATAAATAGCGCGACGCTGGTTGTTCATCACCTCGTCGTACTCAAATACCTGCTTCCGGATGTCGTAGTAGTAGGTTTCGACTTTTTTCTGCGCCCCTTCCAGACTCCGGGTTAGCATCCCGGATTCAATGGGCATATCCTCCTCTACCCGCAATCGATCCATCAATCCTGCCACGCGATCGCCACCAAAAATCCGCAACAGGTTGTCTTCCAAACTCAAGAAAAACTTCGTCGAGCCTGGGTCTCCTTGCCGTCCGGCGCGACCCCGCAACTGGTTGTCAATCCGGCGCGACTCGTGGCGTTCTGTGCCGATAACGTGCAAACCGCCCAACTGGATCACTTCTTCGTGTTCGGCGCTCGTAAATTGTTCGTACTCTTTGTGAATTAAGTTGTAAACCTCCCGCAGCCTTTGGATGACCGCGTCATCCGTCGGTGCTTTTTCTGAGGCAACGGCTAGCTTATCCTCTGCCTCCAACTCTGGCAGGCTCCGCTCTCCATATTGCTGTACGGCAAAATCTACCGCACTTTTCAGCTTTTGTTCCGTATCCTTGGATAACTGAGTCGGGAAAATTTGCGGGCTAACCTTCCAGCTTTTCACCTTCTTACCGGGAGTAAACCCCTGCGCGGGGGCACGTCCTGGCGCTCCTGCAACCTGGCTTAAGGCAAAACTATCTTCTTCTTCCGGCTGCACAATCTTGGGCATCAAGTATTCCCGCAGCTTCAGGCGTGCCATATAGTCCGCATTCCCGCCCAAAATGATGTCGGTTCCGCGACCCGCCATGTTCGTCGCAATCGTCACTTTCCCTTTGCGACCGGCTTGAGCGACAATTTCCGACTCCCGCTCTACATTTTCCGGTTTGGCATTCAGCAGGTTGTGCGGCACTTCTCGCTCGCTCAACAGAGTTGACAGGAGTTCTGATTTTTCTACGCTGGTTGTTCCCACAAGGACGGGTCGCCCAACTTTGTGCATTTCCGCACACTCTTCAGCGATCGCCCGCCACTTTCCTGCCTCTACCTTGTAGACCACATCGGGCATATCTCCCCGTCCGCTCGGTCTATTAGTGGGAATTTGCGTAACTTCCAGTTTGTAGATTTTTTCAAATTCGGCTTCTTCTGTCTTTGCCGTTCCGGTCATCCCGCCGAGCTTTTCATACAGCAAGAAGAAATTTTGATAAGTAATCGTCGCGAGTGTTTGCGTTTCATTCTGAATTTCTACCCGCTCTTTCGCCTCAATCGCTTGGTGGAGTCCGTCACTCCAGCGACGACCGGGGAGTACCCGCCCCGTAAACTCATCCACAATCACGACTTCCCCGTCGCGGACGATATAATTTACATCTTTTTTAAACAGCTCTTTTGCCTTAATCGCATTAAAGATATAGTGCGCCCAAGGATCGTTGGGGTCGTACAAATCCTTGACTTCTAGCAGCTGTTCTGCTCTGGCAAACCCTTCATCGGTCATCAGAACGTTACGAGCTTTTTCATCTACCTCGTAATGCCCTTGCTTATTCCCGTCGCTCTCAACTTCCTTTTCCAGGGCCGACGCGATCGCTGCCGCCTTCATGTACTTCTCAGTTGGACGCTCGACTTGCCCGGAAATAATCAACGGCGTCCGCGCCTCGTCAATCAACACCGAGTCTACTTCGTCGATGATGCAATAGTTCGGGGGACGCTGTACCACATCCGCCATTGAGGTTGCCATGTTGTCGCGCAGGTAATCAAAACCTAGTTCGCTGTTCGTGGCGTAAGTAATATCGCAGGCGTAATTTTTCTGGCGTTCGCTTGGCCCCATTCCCGATTGAATCAGCCCTACGCTCAAGCCCAAGAACCGATGCACCTGACCCATCCACTCGGCATCGCGCCTCGCCAGGTAGTCATTGACCGTGACTACGTGGACTCCCTTGCCAGTCAGGGCGTTGAGGTAAGCCGGTAGGGTTGATACCAGGGTTTTTCCTTCCCCAGTTTTCATTTCGGCGATTTGACCTTTGTGCAGAACAATCCCACCGAGCATCTGCACGTCAAAGTGGCGCATTCCCAAAACTCTCCGCCCTGCTTCCCGCACGACTGCAAAAGCTTCTGGGAGCAACTCATCCAACAGTTCTTGGCGTTCCCGCGCTGTCTTAGTTTTCTCCAGTCGCTGTTTAAATTCTGCGGTTTTGCCCGTCAGTTGTTCGTCGGACAGCGCTTGGATTTCTTCCTCCAAGAGGTTGATATCTACAACATAAGGTTGGTATTTTTTGAGCTTGCGTGCGTTGGGGTCGCCCAGTAATTTTTTAAACATAGCAGCAAAAGGAAACTTTAGAAGGATGAAGGATGTTAGCGATTCGCTGTCGCGTATAGCGGTGCTTTCTTCGCAGGATGAAGGATGAAGGATGAACTTAGGAGTCAGAAGTCAGAAGTCAGCGGAGAAGTCCTACTTGATTCATCTTTCTGCCTAGCGGTTTTATGCCTCCAACGACCTTCGGCATTTATCAATCATCGTATCATTTCCACTTAGGCTGAGATGGTACGGGCATCCCGTCTAACTTTAGGGTGAATTTTCCCATTCAGCAGTCAGATCCCGGAAGTTGTATTGATTAGCGCCAGGGTGACAGGTGACGCAACTAGAGAGTTTTACGGGCTGGGGCAGTTCGACGCGAGGATGAAGTGCTTTTAAATAGCGAGATTCTGTAACCCGATAGGGCACGGTTTCTTTTTCTAGTTGGGGACGAGAGTAAGTCCTCACGTAATCCCAAATCAGTAAAAGTGAGGGAGTGATGATGCGCGGCAACTGCGTCCCGTAATGTTGGTGCGTTTCTTGCAGCAGATTTTTCCAGGTTTCCATCGGCAGAACGGCTGGGGGGACGGCAATGTGACAGGTGGAACAGTTATCCACGTAAAGTTGCTGTCCCAATTCGAGGCGACTGATAACCGGATCGACGGTGCCCATTATTTCTGTCGCTGTGTTGGCAGTGGTTGGGGACATTTGGGCAATGGGGACTTTGCTCTGAACGTCCATCGCCATTGCCATTCCCCATCCCAGGATGATGCTCCAGACTAAGAGCAGCAAAAACAAAGTAAAAAGCGATCGCTTGCGGATGCCCTTAGGCGCGGCTTCTCGCCCAGGGAAAGAGCGGGAGCGGGTTTTTGACCGGACAAGCTTTGGCATAACGGATGCTTGGGTAATGGGTAATGGGTCGTGGGTTGTGGTTTGTGAGTTACACCGACTACCTGCTACCTACTACCTACTACCAAAAGACAACTGACAAGGGACAAAAGTCTATGGAATCGGAATCGAGCGCAGCAGACGCTCCACAATCGTCTTAGCACGGCGACCGCCCGATGGAATGAGACGATGGGAAAGGACGTGAGGTGCCAGGAACTTCACATCATCGGGAATAGCATAATCCCGCCCTTCCAAAAAAGCCAGTGCTTGGGTACTTCGCTGCAAGGCAACGGTACCGCGAGGACTGGCACCGAGCGTAATTTCTTCATCTTCCCTCGTCGCCCGCACCAAGTCGAGAATGTACTGTTGCAAAGACGCCTCTACCTTCACGCCGCCACACAGACGCCGTAACTCCAGCACGTCTTCCAGGGAAATACAGGGCTGTAAATCTTCTACCCTAACGCCTTCAGCGAGCCGTTGCAGCATTTGGAGTTCTTCTTGCTCGCTGGGATAGCCCAAAGTTAAGGAAACTGTGAAGCGATCCATTTGGGCTTCTGGCAACGGAAACGTGCCTTGATACTCAATTGGGTTCTGAGTTGCGATCGCAAAAAACGGATTGGGTACGGTGCGAGAAACCCCATCAACGGTGACTTGTCGCTCTTCCATCACTTCTAATAAAGCAGATTGGGTGCGGGGGGTGGCACGGTTAATTTCGTCTGCCAGCAGCACGTTTGCAAACACGGGTCCCGGCAGAAATTCAAACTCGCGTCCGGCGGGATTCCAGATATTCGTGCCGGTGATATCAGTGGGCAAAAGATCCGGAGTACATTGAATGCGTTGAAACTTTCCGTCAATCGAGCGTGCCAGCGATTTAGCCAACAGGGTTTTACCAACGCCAGGGACATCTTCCAACAGGGCGTGACCACCGGAAAGGAGGGCTACTAGCACTAAGCGAATGGCATCTGCTTTGCCGACAACTGTGCGACCCAGATTTTGCGTCAGCTGCTCAATACGTTGTCTCATAGTCGTTATTTTTTCGTCATTCGTCAGTAGTGAATTCGTCCATTGTCCGTCGTCTGTTGCCTGTTGTCTGCGAACAGTAACAATGACTGATGACGACTGAGGATGGATGAATAAGACCGCTTAGCAATTCACGCTTAAAAAGTAAAAAGGCTCTTGCTGCCTCGCAGTCTGCCTGTATTTGTATCTCACCTCACTCTATTGCAGTCCTCAGTCCTCAACCCTCACTCTTTGGCTCCTCACTCTTCGACTCCTCAGTCCTCAGTCCTCAGTCCTAAATAAGGCTCTTGCTGCCTCGCAGTCTACCTGTATTTGCGTCTTAAGCGCGTCCAGGGAAGCAAATTTTTGTTCGGGGCGCAAAAACTGTTCCAAGCTCACAGTTAAGGTCTTTCCATATAAATCTCCGACCCAATCTAACAGGTGAACTTCTACGGTGGAGGTGGTACCGTCTACCGTGGGGCGATTGCCAATATTCATCACGCCGATGCCCTCTATTGGCAAGGAACAACCATCCGCCGCTACTTTGGCTTCCCCATTCCCTGTTTCTGTTTGCCCGGTGGCTTCCGAACCATCCTCGGTTTCGCTATAAACTCTGACACAATAAACGCCCTGTCGGGGTAAAAACTTTTCTGAAGGAAGTTGTAGGTTGGCGGTAGGAAATCCGATGGTTCTGCCTAGTTGTTGTCCTTTCACGACTAATCCAGTGAGCGTGTAAGGACGCCCTAATAACCGATTTGCCTGCTGTAAGTCTCCTTCCTGGAGTGCTTGACGGATGACTGAACTGCTAATCCGTTCGCCTTCACAGGTTTGCAAAGGCACTAAGGTGACAGGAATGCCATAAGAGTGCGCGATCGCTTTTAAGTCCGCCCCCGTACCCGCTCTTTGGCACCCAAAGCGAAAATCCTCTCCGACACTCACACTTTGCGCTCTGAGTTGTCCCACCAAAATCTTTTCTACAAACTGCTGCGGACTCAAAGCAGCCAGTTCCCTGTCAAAAGGCAACAGCACCAGCTGTTCCACACCCAATGCCTCTAGTTGTCGTACTTTTTCGGGTCGGGGTGTTAGCAGTCCTCGGCGTTGACCTGTAAAAAACTCTCGCGGATGCGGATTAAACGTCACCACTGTAGCGATGGGATATTCGTTGGAACTGAGAATTTTCGTCTCAGGCGACCGTCCCGTGTCCTCACTTTGGCTTTGCCAATGGTATTCTAACCGCCGATGCAGGGACGATGGAGGAAGCGTTGGTACACCCGGAACGTCAGAAGCCTTCAAAATTGGTTTGACGACCTGTTGATGCCCGCGATGCACACCATCAAAGTTTCCCAAGGCAACAGCGGTTGGTTTTAGAGCAGTGTCAGGAGAAGAAGTTACCCACACGCTTTACATTTTTACATAATTTAGTCGTTCGTCATTAGTCATAAAGGATTAGCCAATGACCAATTTAGGCAGAAACGCCCGCTTCTTGGACAGCGATCGCATTTGGCAGATGATTCTGTGGCACTAGCTGAATTGACAAGCCTTCCCGCGCCATTATCGCTTCGGGAAACTCTTGCGCCACCTGTTCGCCAACCCGATCGAGAAAATCATCATTGTGCAGCGGATCGTGGTGGAAAATTACCAGTTTTTTCACATTCGCGGCACGAGCTACTTTCACGGCTTCCTGCCAGGTCGAATGTCCCCAACCTACTTTAGAAGATTTGGGTGAGTCGTATTCCTCATCCGTGTAGGTAGCATCATAAATTAGGACATCTGCATTCCGAGCCAGCCACAAAACTTTTTCATCCATGCGAGTCGGGGAGTGTTCTGTATCGGTTACGTAGGCGGCAGCGCAACCCCGCCAGTTAACGCGGTATCCCACAGCTTCCCCAGGATGGTTTAACAGGGCATTTTCGACTGTAATTTCTCCAATTTGTACCTTTTGCCCGATTGGCAAATCGTAGAATTTCAAATCGGCTCCCATGATTTGTAAAGGCACGGGAAAATTTGGGTGGAGCATTTGGTCGCGCAGGCGCTGCTCAATCGTCGAACCGTTCGGAGCAACCGTTCCATGAATATGAAACCGATTCCCCTTAATAAAAGCAGGAACAAAGAAAGGAAACCCTTGAATGTGGTCCCAGTGGGAGTGGGTGAAGAACATATAAGCTTCCACCGGCATTTGAGATAGCAGGGATTGCCCTAATACTCGTAGGCCAGTGCCGCCATCGAAAATCAGGCGTTCACCACCCACTCTCATCTCAACACAAGGCGTATTGCCTCCATACCGGACTGTCTCCGGCCCCGGACAGGCGATACTTCCTCTTACTCCCCAAAAGTGAATTGTGAATAGGTTTTGCATGCTAGACATGGGTGTTGCCTGTAGGATTCCGATCGCGGGTCATCAAAAAGGTTTTACTGATTGTGCATATAGTTTGATGCCAGAAGCCTGCACGAGATTGGGACCGTGCCTGCTTGAGGAAAGTCCAGCCAATCTCAAAAAGCCTTGGTTGCCAAACCAGGCTCAACAATTCAGCGGCTGACGTACTAGAGAGTGATCCGGCAGAAGACCCTATTCTTCTATTTGAGTATGACTCAAAACTGCTCCCTGGCATAATTACAGATGCCGCTTTTGCAAGCGTTTTTTACGGAAACTTTTTAAGTTACGCTATTGCCTCTGGTAGGACACGCATCCAAACTAGGAGGACGCTAGCTTTTGGATTAATTTAAAAAGCTTAGCAGTTTAGTTGTAAAAACGTCTGGCACTTGTGCAACAGTAATCTGTGATCTAGCTCACCTTCAAAATATAAACAAGTCGCTAGAGGATAAAACTTGCCTTGTGTAGACAGATGAAGTTGCACACCTGGAGAGCAAAATTTCCTAAGAGGAGCGGATTACCTCTCCCTCTCTATATGGATCTTACCAAGTCTGAGTCTAGATTGCCTGCCGCTTAGTTAAGTGAAACTTTTTTAGTAAGAGTTGATTGAGAATCACAACGCTCTCCTGAACTCGTTGCCCACATATAGATTGAGGGGGATTGAGGGCGTTCTTTGGGAATGCAGCTCATCTATATCAGAATCTGAATCAGAGCAAAATATAAAGCCATCAAAAAAGCGCTTTTTGTGACGGGCACTCTGGCACTCAGGTGCTTTCATCAGTCACCTCCTCCACTTCTGGCATCACTGATTATCTAGCGTGCGCCTAGAATATCTGGTTCAACAACCTTCGTCAGCTCGGTATACACAGCCATATTAAGCAAGGAAAGATATCTACCCGCTACCAGCCTCTGCCAGGTCTTGTAAACTCTGAATCATTGTATTTATTGCTTGCCTAGTACCGAGGGGCACCCAGCTGACTACTACGATTGCCTTTAACAAGATTGCTCAAGTCGGTAGCAAGACAATAGCCCTTCTCCGTTGAGTACACGCTGGAGAGGCGAACAATTATTTGTCCGAACATCAGCCTTGCAGGGAATACCAGCGAGAACCGCTATAACTGCGCTGTCTCATCCCACTTTAGATTTTGGATTTCAGGTTTTGAATGGCACAAGTCTTGACAGCAAGGACTTTCAGCAATTTACTTGTGGCGACATTCAGGTGAAATGGTCTCAAAACTTGCTTGAAGCGTTGTTTATTTTAGCTAAACCGAATCTATGTATAGCAGTAATACCACTTCAGGGCTTCGCATACTTACCCTTGAGAAGGCTGTTTACCCTCGGTAAATACTCAAAGCAAGCAGGATTGATTTAGCTAATCGCGAAATCAATCCGTATTGATATCAGTGCCAAAAAGAATTTACTTATGATTTTGGCGGTAAAGTAACCTGCCTAAAATATTCAACCTCGTGTTTCGACTCGGTAAATACTGAAAATGGCTTTTATAGGATTTGTATCACCCAAATAAGTGCGTAGTTCTGCTGAAGACGTTACACCTATAAATGTGAAACACTTAATATTGAAGCTCGATATTTTGCGGTAATTGCAAAAGTTGAAACCTTGCGATTACTGCCCAGAATGATTGACTGGAAAGAATTTCAAGGCGCAAGCATCAGTTTTAATCGTACTGGCTTTTATAGGTAAATGCCTAGAGAAATGCTCGGACATCAGCAAAAAAATACTCATAATTTGAGTTTAAATGAAGATACGAAGAAGTTTTAAAAAATCGATAGACAATCAAAAGAATACTCTCTACAGTAGAAGTAACAATAAATTAAACATGATTGATTTTCAGGAAAATCAGGGGAAATCTACAAGTTCAAGGCATTTCATTGATGTTTAAACATCCTGTGATATACAACCTTGCACTGTAGTGCAAAGATCGCAGATTCCATAGCGCAACTTCAGTTCACTCTTAAATTGGTAAAGGTTTTAATTACGATGAAAAGGACAATCCCAACTCTACTTAGTTATTCCTTCGTGGCTGCTGGTGTTGCGATCGCATCTTCTGCATTTTCCCCAGCCCATGCTGCCTCTATGACTTTTAGCGCCTCTCCCTTCACAGGTTCTGCGGCGAAGGTCAACTTTACTTTGGATGACACCGCAGCAGGCGCAGGCAAAGTTCAGTTTACAATTGGTGTTGACACGAAGGTATCGTTTGCCGACCTACGTGGAGTCTTCTTCAACATTCTTGATAACTCGCTCCTAAGCGGTCTGAGCGTAGTTGGTCAGAACCAAACAGGTAAAAACGAATTAATAACCACGACTGCCTATAACACCAGCGGCAACCTTAGCACTGTTGGTCAAGCTAATTTGAATGGCGATGGAGGCAATCACTCATTTGAATTTGGTATAGAAATTGGTGACACAGGTTTGAAGGGCGGTAAGGACGACTTTCAAACGGCCGTTTTTACCCTGTCCCATGCCACAACAGCTTTAACCCTTGCTCAGTTTTATGGTCAGGACTTCGGAGTGCGCGTGATGAGCGTAGGCACCGGAAATAGTCGTGAGGGAAGCAGCAAACTAATCGCAACCGCTCCCCCAGCACCCGCGCCAGCACCAGCACCCGCGCCAGCACCCGCGCCAGCACCCGCGCCAGCACCCGCGCCAGCACCCGCGCCAGCACCCGCGCCAGCACCCGCGCCAGCTCCGGCACCAGCCCCGGCACCTGCTCCAGCTCCGGCCCCAGCTCCGGCACCAGCCCCAGCACCTGCTCCAGCTCCGGCCCCAGCACCTGCTCCAGCTCCGGCCCCAGCTCCGGCACCAGCTCCAGCACCTGCTCCAGCTCCGGCCCCAGCTCCAGCTCCGGCACCTGCTCCAGCTCCGGCCCCAGCTCCAGCTCCAGCCCCAGCACCAACACCAGGTGGCACCACTGGCGTCGATTACAGCAATGGCGGTACGGGGATTGACTACGGTTCCGGCTCTAACGGCACCGGCGGCGGCACTAAGAGTAACCCTAGACCAGTACCCGAACCCAGTACAGTGGGCGCACTCATGCTGACAAGTTTTGCAGCCATGCGGTTTGGCAAAAGACGGAAGACAAACGCACAGTAGCGTTAAGAGCTAGTTAAGCGACTGTTTTACCTTCTGTAGAGATACATATTTCAAAAAGAGCTTCTCACTTACGATACGGTGAGAAGCTTTTGCTCAGGGTGAATTTACTTCAAGCCAAAAATCTCAATGCGATAGGTATGTGAAAGTAGGAAAACTTATGGAAACATCTGTTGAAGTCAAAGAGATAAAAGTCAAACTTCTCTTGGCAGGGGGACATCAATACACTGTCTTTCTAAAGTCAGACGCCCCTATGCTAGAAAATCTGTTAAAAACTGTTGTGGCTCGCTCTTATAAGCAAGAAGATGGTTTTTATGGGTTGTTCCAGATTCCGATTGATGAGGGTCGCGCTTCTCTGTGTTTTCCAAGCGAACATCTGGTTGGTGTAGTTACTGAACCCTCTGTTTTTGTGATGCAAGAGGAACTTAAACCTCAACCAACGGATGTTTTAGCTTCTCCCTACGTGCAAATTGACAATTTTCTGACTCAAGAGGAACACAAACAACTACTCGACTATGTGTTTAAAAAAGAGCCAGCCTTTGTACCTACCAGCATTTCAACCGATGCGACTGATTATCGTCGGTCTATGGCTCTCTACTCTTTCCCTGAGTTTTCAGAACGGATAGTCAATCGCCTGCGAGCAATTTTACCGGATATATTTAGTAAATTAGGGATTCCATCATTTCCTGTATCTCAAATTGAGTCACAATTAACCTCTCACAATGATGGAAATTACTACAAAGTTCACAATGATAATGGTAGTCCTGATACTGCTACCAGAGAATTAACCTATGTTTACTACTTTTACCGAGAACCCAAAGCTTTCTCTGGTGGAGAGCTACTAATTTATGACAGCAAGATTGAAAATAACTTTTACGTGAAGGCTGATTCCTTTAAAACAGTTGAGCCTCGTAATAATAGCATTGTGCTTTTTCTCAGTCGTTATATGCATGAAGTATTACCTGTGCAATGTCCCTCAAAAGCCTTCGCAGATAGTCGCTTTACGATTAACGGATGGGTTCGACGTTGATATTTTTGCGCCTTCAGCTAGATTTTCTTTCTCTAGCTTCAGCGCTAAGCAATATTCAATGGCTATTTTCCCTTAAGGATTGATTTTTGGGAAACTTCCACAAGAAGCTCTCCGCTTTGATTAAGCGGGGAGCTTTTTAGGATGGAGCGGGACTTCCGGTACGGGACGTGCTAACTAAGCAAGCCAAGATTTTCAGTAAACTTTACTCGGAAAACAAAATATAGATGGGTTTGACTAGACTAAGATCAAGAAAAATTACTTAATATTTGAGGACAAGATGGCTCCTAAAGTGGAAATTTATACCTGGAGCAGCTGCCCCTTCTGCATCCGTGCCAAGGCTTTGCTCGATAAAAAAGGGGTTGATTATATCGAATACTGCATTGATGGGGATGAGGCGGCACGGGCGGAGATGGCAAAACGTTCAAGTGGGCGGCGTTCCGTACCTCAAGTTTTTATCAACGATCGGCATATTGGGGGGTGCGATGATACCTATGCGCTAGAAGCTCAAGGTAAGCTCGATCCACTCCTGCAATCAGCATAGTCATTTGTCCTGAGTGGCTGTTTGCGGACAACGGACAGCGAACAACGGGCAGCGAACAGCGGACAATGGACAAAAGACAAAAAGCTGATAGCTAACATGAAACTTGCTTTTATTATTGACCCCATCGAACGCCTAGATCCCGGTCACGATACCAGTGTGGCGCTGATGGAAGCAGCACAAGCACTGGGACACGAAGTTTGGATTACTCAGGCGAATTTATTGAGTGTGGGGGATGGCAAGGCTTGGGCGTTGCTTGAGCCGGTGCAACTGACGCCGGTGCAACTGGTGGAAGGACGCTGGGTGGCGGAGTCGCGATGGTTTTCTGTCGGCGATCGCGTTTTACAACCGCTGGAAGGAATGGACGCGGTTTTCATGCGAACAGATCCGCCAGTGACCGTTCCTTACCTCTACGCCACCTACATTCTGGACTATATCGATCCAACGAAAACCTTGGTCATCAACGCCCCCAATGGGTTGCGGGCGGCAAATGAGAAGATGTACGCACTCCAGTTTAAGGAGGCGATTCCGGAAACGATTGTCAGTGCGGATAAGCAGGTGATCCGGCAGTTTTTGGAGGCCAAAGGGGCAGCAATCCTGAAGCCGTTAGGAAATAAGGCAGGGGAAGGGATTTTATTTTTAGATCCGAGCGATCGCAACTTTAATTCCCTGATAGAACTCAGTACTCTTCAAGCACGAGTTCCCGTGATGGTGCAAACTTACTTACCCGCCGCAAAAGAGGGGGACAAGCGAATTATTTTGCTCAATGGCGAACCAATTGGAGCCGTGAATCGCATTCCTACGGGTAAAGAATTTCGTGGCAATATGGCAGTCGGGGGGAGAGTCGCTCAGACGGAAATTACCCAACGAGAGCGCGAAATCTGCGCCCAACTGGCTCCTACACTGCGCCAGGATGGTTTAATTTTTGTCGGGATTGATGTGATTGGCGGCTACCTCACGGAAGTGAATGTCACCAGTCCTACTGGCATCCGAGAAATCGATCGACTTGATGGCACCCGTCTCGGCTATCAAGTGATTGAATGGGTGGAAAAGTTTAGATCGGAAAACCCTGCATGACATTCAGCAATTCAGCCCAAGCATCGAACCCGATTGGCGTAGCAGTGGTGGGGACTGGATTTGGTCAGAAAATCCACATCCCCGGATTCCAGGCACACCCGCGTACTCAGGTGGTTGCCGTTTACAATCGGGATTTGAATAAAGCGATCGCTCTCGCTTCTGCCCAGAATATCCCCCACGCTTGCGACACCCTAGAAAAAATCGTCGCTTTGCCAGATGTCGCCGCTGTCAGTATTTCAACGCCACCCTTTTTGCACTATGAAATGGCGAAGACGGTGTTGCAAGCTGGGAAGCATCTATTATTAGAAAAACCCACAGCCCTGTCAGCGACTGAGGCACGTCAGTTGTATCAGTTGGCGAGAGAAAACGGCGCGATCGCTACCCTCGATTTTGAATTTCGCTTTGTCCCCGCATGGCAGCGATTTGCGGAACTTTTAGCAGAAGGGTATGTGGGGCAACAGCGCCTGATCAAGATTGATTGGCTGGTGTCGAGTCGTGCCGATGCCACGCGCCCGTGGAACTGGTATTCTCGGAAAGACCAGGGAGGAGGAGCATTGGGAGCCGTCGGTTCTCACGCTTTTGATTACATTAGCTGGTTGTTTGCACCTGTGCGGCGACTGTGTGCCCAGCTGATTACAGGAATTCCTTCTCGTCCAGACTCGAACACGGGTGAAATGAAGCCGGTGGATGCGGATGATACGTGTATGCTGATGCTGGAACTGGCGGATGGGACGCCTTGCCAACTGTGTATCAGTTCGGTTGTCTATGCATCCCGGACACACGGGATCGAAGTTTATGGCGATCGCGGTACGTTAGTCTTGGGCAGTGAAAATCAGAAAGATTACGTACATGGTTTTCGCCTCTGGGCGGCACCTGCGGGTAAACCTCTTGCTGAGGTAGAAATTCCGCATCGGCTGGCGTTTCCCCAAACCTATACGGATGGGCGTCTGGCACCCTTTATCCGAGTTGTAGACAACTGGGTGCAGGCAATTGACGCCGGGAAAGCGATCGCGCCATCGCTGCGAGAGGGAGTTTATTCCCAGCTGTTGATGGATTTAGCCCATGAATCCCATCAGACGGGTTGCTGGGTGGATGTGCCAAGTTTGGACACTTTCCTTGCCAGTCGCTCATAGCGACAGTCAACGTAGGAGATTAAGCTTCAAATACAGTTAAGTTAAAGTTTTGAGGCAACCTATTTGCACCCCCTTCGCCTCCTGAAAAAGGAGATTTTTTTCTCATCGCCCCCAATTTATCAGCGGGTTGGGGGATCTTCTTTCAAATACTGATTTATCTAAACGTATTTAACCCGAACCGGATCGCGTTGCAACTTTGCCATTTGCCTCGCGGCTGAGTTAGATTAAAACATCTTTTCAACCGCTTTTCCTCAGGGTGGGCAGCAATGTTACCTGTCGCAGTTTTCGTCTGTCTTGGCTGGATCGTGTCTGTTTGTATACACGAGTTTGGTCATGCGGTAGTTGCTTATTGGGGCGGGGATACCTCAGTTAAAGATAAGGGGTATTTGACCCTGAATCCCCTCAAATATACCGATCCAACTTTGAGTTTGGTTCTGCCCGTCGTCTTTCTTCTCATCGGTGGGATTGCCTTACCGGGTGCCGCAGTTTACATCAATCAAAGCCAATTACGCAATCGTTGGTGGAAAAGTGCTGTCTCCGCAGCGGGTCCCATCGCTAGTGTAATCGTGACTTTATTGCTCACGATTCCCTTTTGGCTGGGTTGGGTGACGCCATTCAGCGAACACTGGATTGGACCAGCTTTAGCATTCCTAATTATTCTACAAATTTCCGTTATTCAGTTCAACTTTCTGCCAATTCCGCCGCTTGATGGTTATGGCATTATCGAGCCGTGGTTGCCGAATCAAACTCAAATTAAACTGAGAAAGCTGAGCAAATATGGAATTATTGCCCTCTTCATTCTGCTCTCATTCGTAAAACCGTTAAATCTGCTTTTTTGGAAATCAGCTTTTACAATTGGGGCACTGCTTGGTGTTCCAATGGAATTGGTATTGAAGGGATACGCATCTTTCAACGCTGATTCCGGCATTTTGTTATTAGCGGCGATTGGTGTTTTTTTGCTAATTCGTAGAGTCATGAATCCGCATCATGCTTGTTATGAAAAAGGCAATCAGCTACTTAAATCTCAACGGTACGAAGAAGCGATCGCTTCCTATGACAAAGCCATTAAACTAAAACATGATTTTTGGGAAGCGTGGCACCATCGAGCCTGGGCGTTAGGAAGCCTACAACGGTATAAAGAAGCGATCGCTTCCTACGAGCAAGCAATTGTCCTCAAACCAGATAACCCCGCTATCTGGACTGACTGGAGTGGGGCACTCGCTGCATTGCAACGATACGAAGAAGCGATCGCCTGTTGTGACAGAGCCATCGAAATCAATCCTCACTACCCTTATGCTTGGTATAACAAAGCTTGCTTCTGTGCCCTACAAGGCAAAGCTTCTTTAGCGCTTGATTCTCTAGAACAGGCAATTAATCTCGATCCCAATACATTTAAAACTTATGCCAAAAATGAATCAAGTTTTTATCGAATTCGGCAACATGAGCGGTTCAAAAAAATGATTGGTGAATTGTAGCTAGTAGGATAATAGCCATTGCCTACCTTGCTGCTAACTAATGAGCCGCTAAAAATGATCTGGCATCCACGGTTCGGGACTGGCAAAGAGCAGCATGGCGGTCGATAAAGAATCGGCATCCCCTTCAATTTTCCCAATCGTTTGTAACTGATGAGCTGTCAGTAACCCTGTGAATAAAGGTGATAAGCCTCGCACATCTAACCGTAATTCACCGCGTCCGCCTCTTGTCACTTCACCGCGTCCGCCGGAAACTGCCAAAACAAATTTTCCATTGTTATCGGGCAATACATTATCTTGAATTTCAAGATGCAATTCGGCTTCTAACCCAATCGGATAGCCGCGCATTGATAGTGCTTTTGGCACATCAACGACTCGCACCAACCATCGTTCTAAATGGGCAATTTTGTAAGTTTGTTCTGTGAGTAAAGACAAAAGCGGGTCTCCTGCCTGACCTTGCCAAATCACCTTGTCTGCGAGAGAACGGTGATCGGCAAAGAAAGTCCACAAACGACGTGCTGCTGCTGGTGTTAATGCCACCATGTCTCTGACTTCAAGGTGATAGCTTGTGTCGCCCCTCTTTTGGCTGAAAATGACGTAACCTTCTGGTTTGTCTTCAAAGCCAATTCGGTAGGCGTAAATCACGTCTTCTGGGGACTCGACAATGCCTTGCCAAATGGCTTGGTGGCGATCCAAGTTGCCACTGGAAGCGATCGCTCGTTGACGGTAGAGTTCGTGAAATTCGTGGTGAGTCGCTTCCACGCGCTGCATCGGCAAAGTGCGATCTTTGAGCAGAATCGTCTCTGTCGGCACCGTCAAACGGCAATAGTTCCCAGCTTGTTCGTAACCTACTTTTCGATAAAGGGCGCTGGTAGAGGCGTAGAGCGTCGATAGGGGAATTCCCTTAGCGTGACACTCCTTAACAATATTAGTCATCAGCGCCGCCGCTACCCCTGTGCCTCGATACTCTGGCGCAATGCCCACGGCGGCAATTCCGGCGATTGGTACGCGAGAAGATCCGAACCACTGACCCATGTGGAGAATGCCTAAGCCCCCAGCCGCCTGCCCTCCTTGGCGGATGACGCGGAAGTTCTCCAACCCAATCCGATTTAAATACATCTGCCAGCTATCTGGCGGTGAATTGAAGCACTGGGTTAAGCTTTGCCCAAGCTGTTTAGCTTCTTCAGGGTTAGAAATCGTGCCGAATTCAAAGTTAGTTGTCATATTAGGCTGCTAATTGCTAATTAATTTTTTACGATCAGCCATCATTATCTGCGTCTGTGAAATCGAAGCGAACCGAAGGTCGTCCTTGGAGGACATCGCGTTCTGGATGAACTGCCTGAAACTTCATCCTATTCTCTGCCACGATGGGATTGAACTCACGCGCCACCACCTCCCGATAGGTAGAATCGTGACATCAGGGTTGCATCGCCACCGCCATACCAATGCCTATTTCTCGTGTGCCTGCTAGCGATCGCAGTGAAATAGTCGCCGTGTTTGCTGGTTTCGTAATCGCACCGTGCCCAATAAAAAGTATCAAAACTGTAGCCGTCAGAAGCATTAAAGCTAAGAAAATTTGGCGTTTCATGCTTGAATTCTACAGAGAAAATTGAGGGGCACATTTATCATAGACTCAACCAGATGTTGCATCTTCTACCTATGAGCTGTTGCCTCAACCCCGATTGTCAGAATCCTCTAAATCCTGATACGACAAAGTTTTGCCGAAGTTGCGGGGCAAAACTCATGCCGTTGCTGAGAGGACACTATCGCATTATCCAGCTTATTTCCAATGAGGGAGGATTTGGTAGAACTTATCTGGCAGAAGACATAGACAAGATGAATGAACTCTGCGTCGTCAAGCAATTTAGGCCCCAAGTGCAGGGAACTGCGGCACTCAACAAGTCTATTCAACTGTTTAAACAAGAAGCAAAACGTCTGCAAGAGATGGGACATCATCCGCAGATTCCCACGCTCTATGGCTACTTTGAAGAAGGAAATTATTTATATTTAGTGCAGCAGTTTATCGATGGGCAGGATTTATTGCAGGAGTTGGAACAACAGGGTGCTTTTAGTGAAAGCCAGATTCGAGAGATGTTACTAGATATCCTACCTGTTCTCAAATTCGTTCACGAGCAAAAGATAATTCACCGAGATATCAAACCCGAAAATATTATGCGTCGCCGCTTAACAAACGGAGGAAAGCAAGAGTTGGTACTGATTGATTTTGGTGCAGCTAAGCAGTTGACAGCAAAGGGTGCAACTCAACGAGGCACTAAAATTGGTTCTTTCGGATATACTTCCTATGAACAAATGCAGGGAGGTGAAGTTTCTCCAGCAAGCGATTTATTTAGTTTAGGTGTAACTTGTTTCCATTTACTCAGTAATTATAATCCCCATTCATTATTTCTTGACTACGGTTATGATTGGGTTGGTCAATGGCAGAAGTACCTAAAGCATTCAATTAGTAAAAATTTAGGTAATGTATTAGATAAGCTATTGCAAAAAAATATTGATTTTCGCTATCACTCGGTAGACGAGATTATTCAAGATTTGATGTATAAGCCGCCAAATGTAACGCCTACAGTATTCGCATCGCCTAAAACCAATAAATCTTTTAAAAGCACAGCACTACCTAGTACACTGGTTGTTAAAAACAACTTCAATAATCAATTTTTAGCAGGTGGTGCTACCTTACTATTAGCATTAGTTGGATATGGTTATTTTAACTATTTCAATCTAAATTATTATGCAATTAGCAACCAAATATTAAGCCCAGGTTCACAAAACTTTAGCGAGAAATTTGCTTTTACAAATACTTTAAGGGGTCATTTAAAGTCGGTGGCGTCTGTCGCCATCAGTCCAAATGGAGAGATGCTAGCTAGTGGGAGTTTAGATAACACGATTAAATTGTGGAATTTGAACACAGGGCAGGAAATTTCTACTTTGAAGGGGCATTCAAAGTCAGTGGGTACTGTTGCTATCAGTCCAGATGGACAAATGCTGGCTAGTGGCAGTTGGGACAACACAATTGGATTGTGGAACCTTAAAAAAACAGATAAAGTTCGCACGTTAGCAGGGCATTCGAGCCAGGTTGTTTCTGCCGTATTCAGTCCAAATGGAGAAATTCTAGCGAGTAGTAGTTTGGATAATACGATTAAATTGTGGGATTTAAAAACGGGGCAAGAAATTAACACGTTCACCGGGCATTCCAACTGGGTTATGTCTATTGCCTTTAGCCCAGATGGACAGACGCTGGCGAGTGGTAGTTGGGATAATACGGTTAAATTGTGGAATGTAAAAACAGGGGATAAAATTCGCACCCTGACTGGACATTCAAACCATGTTAATTCTGTTGCCTTTAGCCCGGATGGACAGATGCTAGCGAGTGGCAGTTGGGATAATACGGTTAAATTGTGGAATGTAAATACTGGGCAAGAAATTCGCACGCTGCATGGGCATTCAAAAGCGGTTTATTCTGTCAGATTTAGTCCAGATATGCAAATGCTTGCCAGTGGTGGGATGGACAATACGATTAAATTGTGGAATCCGAATACTGGCAGGGAACGCTACAGCCTTGAGGGGCATTTTAACAACGTTGTTTCCCTCGCTTTCAGCGGCGATGGACGGACTCTAGCGAGTGGAAGTCAGGACTTTAATGTCAAAATTTGGCGGATAGAGTAGCAATTTGGGATTTTAGATTTTGGCTTGGGAAAGGTAGCGATCGCGCTTAAGATTTCTGATACCGCATCCCTGGCAATTGCGACACTAACCCCATCAGTTCTAACTGCAACAGCGCACTGGAGACTAAGTTCGCTGACTTACCCGTTTGCTGCACAATTAAATCAAAAGCCGTCGGCTCTGAGGAAATTGCTTGCCAAATTTGTTTGAGTTCTGGTTCTAAATCTGGTATAGGAGGCTGATTAAATAAGTCTAGCTGTTGCACTGGATCGAGTTTTGGAATCGCTCCCAGCATCTCTAATAAATGATTTTCATCCAGAAAAGGTGTCGCTCCCTTGCTAATTAATTTTAGACAGCCCAGCGACTGCCGATCGTCCAACCTTGCAGGCAAAGCATAGACATCTCGACAGAATTCATTCGCATAATCGGCAGTAATTAATGAACCGGATCGGGTAGGCGCTTCCATCACCAGCACCGCACGACTCAAACCGGCGATAATCCGATTGCGAGGGGGAAAGTGTTCGCGCTTCGGTTGGGTGCCAGCAGGATACTCACTCAGCGCTAACCCGCGATCGCATATCTGTTCGTATAGGGACTTGTTGCGCCAAGGATAGACGACATCCACGCCAGTCCCAAAAACTGCTAGCGTCCGTCCCCCAGCTTCTATACAGACGCGATGCGCTTCTGTATCAATGCCATCTGCCATGCCGGAAACAATTGTGAAGCCGCTTTTCGTCAAAGCAGCGGTAATTTTGCCAGTCCAGCGCTTGCCATACTCAGAGGGTTGGCGAGTTCCGACAATGCCAATCGTTGGCGTAATCCCATGATTCTCTTGGAGTTGCACTTTGCCGCGATAATACAGCACTGGCGGCGGAGTAGGCGTCTCTAGGAGTAAACGGGGATAATCAGCATCCGCTGGCGTCCAGAAACAGGGATTTTTTACCAAGTGTTCTTCTAAAAATTGTTGGGGATGGAGGCGCGATCCCGAAGGGTATGCGCGGAGCGCTGCTCGCTTCTCTACCACCCCCTCAATTGTTTGACGCCCAAACCCCTCCACCTCCCTCAAGGCGGCTGGATTAGCTTTCCAGGCTTCACTGAGCGTGCCAAAATGCTGGTGCAAGCGCCTGAGCAAAATTGGGCCAATTCCAGGGATTTGCGACCATGCTAGCCAGAAGGCACGTTCTTCCATAACAGTTAAATGATTGACCGTGTACACACAGCAGACCTCTCCCAAAACCCCTCTCCGAGGCTGATAGGGGCTTTGAAGATGGCTTCCCTTCCCTTTTAGGGAAGGGGCTGGGGGTTAGGTTTGGGAATGCTTTAAACAAAATAAGTCACTTAGGTTTACACCGTAGCCTAAGAGGAGCAACTGCGGGGTAGGGCGAAGCATTTGGATAACGAGTTGCACGTTTTTGCTCTCAAGTTATCGCCCAAATGCTTCGCCCCTACAGGTTTTTGGACTTATCGGTAAAGCCTAGCCTCGTAGGAGAGGGGTTGGGGGAGGGGTGCTTCTATGGCGTTTAATCGCTTTCCTCAAGCCTTCGCCGAATGCTGTTGTTTGAGATAGACAAACACCGACTTATCACCAATATCCGGTGGAATTTCTTGGACAACCTTACGCAAAGCAAAGACGACAAATAGAATTGCCCAAACTGCCAATAATCCCCGTTCTACTGACACTGGCAATACACCAGTCAGGTGTCCCAACAGCAACATTGGCACCAAAGGCGTGAGAACTTTAGTTTCCAGGCGGTTGAAACAAAAGGCTTCTTTGAAATAAATCCCCGTTAATGCCGCAAAGGTGAAGCCAACTCCAAATAGGGTTGCTGGGTGATTGTAGACAAATAAGGCGAGAGGTTCGCTACTTTGCAGTGCCAACACCGTCGCCGATAAAACACCAATTGCCCAAAACGCTTGAAGGAGTCGGTGTAGCGGTTCTAGGTAAATATGGATGGTCAATAAACTGACGCCCAACCCCAGACAGAAACAAGCGTACAGGGGGGTGAGGAGTGACAATCCTATGTTTGTCTTTAGCACCAGGAAGCTACCGAAAGCAAAGCTTAAAGCCGCTACCATTAAGCCACTACGGTAAACGATCACGCCAGTGCGATCGCTCTCGGTTATCGTAAATTCTCCAAACTGACCTTGATAAACTGCCGAATCTGACGCATTTAACTGAGTCATAAAACCTATCCGAAAATTGCTATAGAATATCAGCGATGCGGATGTATAAATCCCGATTAGGAATTGAATTAATCCAGAAGAAGAAGCACCTCATCTCCCCAGTCTAGTTGCAGTTGCGACTGAGCATTGCCTCCGTTGACGGCAATTTCGACCCAACCGTGACTGCCAATTAAAGCGATCGCCTGTAGGTGTTGGCTGTCGCTATAAGTCTGGCCACTGGGTAGCGTAAACTTTCCCACAACCACAGACCAGATTTTTCCTTGGACGAAGGTTCCTGGAATATTTGTAATTAAGTTGCCAAAGCGATCGATATACTGAATGCAACCCGCGATACCAGCTTCTGTCTGGGTACATTCACGGATGGGCAGTTGAACTAAGCTTGCTGAATCGATAGCGTTTCCCAGGTGTTCTAGCGGAACGCCACTGGCAAGATGGGCACCCACGGGAGCAAAAATATCTCGACCGTGAAACGTTGAACTGGGTTCGGTGGTGCGCCAGTAGTCGGGGTTCGTGAGTTCGACGGCGGCAATTTCGGGTAGGGACGGGGAAACCCCAGGACTACTCAGAATGCCACTAAACAGCCCGTTATCTGGTCCCACCAAGAAACCGGCGGCAAATTTAACAGCGATCGCTCTGCGGCTACTCCCCACTCCCGGATCGACAACAGCAATATGCACTGTCCCTTTTGGGAAATAAGGGTAGGCATTCATTAAACAAAATCTTGCGGCTGTAAGATTCTGAGGGGGAATCTCATGAGTGAGATCCACCACCGTCAGCGTCGGGTTGATTTGGGCGATCGCGCCTTTCATCACCCCTACATAAACATCACTTAAGCCAAAATCGCTCGTCAGAGTAACGATCCGGTTGTCATACATCTTTGTTAAGAAGGATTCTTTGTGCCAAGCGCGGGTGCGATGCTGTTGATGCGACCAGAACGCGCGATGGTTTGAACGTCTTTTTTGAACGTTTTCAGAGTCTAGCTTACCTTCAGCAAGGGCGATCGCTCCCAGACCCTAATTCGT
This sequence comes from Trichocoleus sp. DQ-A3, assembly GCF_039961975.1. NCBI lineage: Bacteria > Bacillati > Cyanobacteriota > Cyanophyceae > Leptolyngbyales > Trichocoleusaceae > Trichocoleus > Trichocoleus sp. DQ-A3. The sequence goes on from NZ_JAMPKC010000014.1 coordinate 115,217, forward strand.
TCCACAGCCTCAACCCTTGACGCTAGCTAACAAACTATGAATATTCTGTAACAAAAACTACCATTTTTTGGAAATTTAGGCTATATTAGAAAAGTAGCAGATACCTCAAGTCGCTTAAAAAAAATGTCCATTATGAACGGAAGACGCCAAGATAACCAGAAAAATGCGGCTGCGGCTCACCGCGAAAACATTCAAAAAAGCTTGCAGCATCGTCTAGAAATTGCCAGAGCCAAAGGTGACGAAGCTTTGATTCGCCAGTTGGAAGCGGAAGCCAACTACTTCCACTAAACCTGAATTAAGCGATACTCTCAGTCTCAAATACCGAGCCTTCGGAGTCTGCTGTTTCCGTGCAAGTGTACTGGGGCAAAACCGCCACAAATGCCATGCTATGCACGTTAATTAAATAAAACAAAAGGGGATGCCGCTAGTAAACGGCATCCCCTTTTTGATTAGAGCGTCTATCGATTCAGATCCCCGACTTCTTAGGGAAGTCGGGGATCTCGCGTTCACGAATCATTTAGAATTGCTATACGGTAATGGGTCATTGGAGAAAGGGAGAGAATTCTTCATAGCTTCCCGGTTCCTCCTAGCGACCGCCCACCACGACATTTTTAATTCGCAGATGGGGACCCCCCACACTCACGGGTAGCGGCATTTGTCCCCCTTTCCCGCACCCGCCATTGATATAGATGGAGTCGTTCCCAATCGCCTCAATATCTTTGAGCGTTTGGAAGACATTGCCAGTCAGACTGACATCAGTCACTCTTTCAGCTATCTTGCCATTGCGAATCATATAGCCTTCAGCAGCGGCAAAGGTAAACATCTCGCCGTTGGTTTGTCCGCCAAGCATCCGCACCGCATAGACGCCTTCCTCGATATCCCCAATCATGTCATCGAAGGAGTGTTCCCCCGGTTCAATGCCAGTGTTCGTCATCCGCACCAACGGGGGATAAGTGGCGTTGAGTGCCCTAGCGTTGCCGGTGGGAGCTTCGTGTAGCTTGCCAGCAGTTTCGCGGTTATGCAAGCGCTGGGTGAGGATGCCGTCTTTAATTAAATATTTGCGTTGAGCGGGGACGCCTTCATCGTCATACTTGAGAGAACCAGGTAAATCGGGCATCGTGGCATCATCAACCACATTCAGTTGTTTGATGGCTAAGGGTTTGCCTAGAGTAAGCAATTCCTGCATCCGGGGGTTTTCGTAGACAAAATCAGCTTCCGAAAGATGTCCAAAAGCTTCGTGAATGAAGACACCCGCGAGATATGGGTCGAGAACGACGGTATATTGTCCGCCTTTGACTGATTTGGCTTCCAATTGACCGACAGCGCGTTTGGCGGCTCCCAGTACCTGGTCTTCAATTCCTTCGAGAATGTTATAGTCTGTGCGGGAATGGACAGATTCAAAGCCTTGGCGGGGGGTAGAACCTTCTTCCCTAGCGATCGCCCCAAATCGACCCGACACATCCAAGCGTTCTTGGGCAATACAGGTGCCGAGAGAATTGGCAAAATAGGTGATGCCGAAGCGATCGCGCAAATTCACCATTGTCGTTTGAATTCGGGGGTCAAAATCTAGCAGCAGTTGGTTATATCCCTCCAATAACCGCCGCTTTTCTGCCAGAGAAACCCCACGTGGATCGCGCCCGATTTCCACCGCCACATAATCTTGAATGGGTTCCACTGGCGCTAGCATCGTCGTTTCTTTTCCGACCAGATGTGCTTGAGAAATCGCTTCTTCGATCCGGTCTTGCAACTCAGCTAAACCATTGAAAGTGACAAAACTCCAGCCGCCCTTGTGGCAAGCGCGAATGCCCCCAGCCAGGGTAAAGTTACGATCTACGGCATCCAGCTGATGACCGCGAAAGGAGATAGAGGTAGACTCACTTTGTTCTAAGCGAATTTCTAGATAATCTACCGCTGTGCGATAAGGAGCGATCGCTGCCTGTAACCGATCTTGCATAGAAGTTTCCACTTTTTAATCCTTTTATTTAGCCCCTGATAGGGATTCTAGGCGATTGTTAGGGCAGGCTGCTTAAATCGATTGGCACTGGATTATTGCTTAATTTGTACTAAACCGAAGGTGAAATCAGATTAATTATCGGATTTCTCCCTTCAGTTAAAAATTTGTCTATATTTACCTTTGCAACATCTAGCTCAGCGGATTATGGTTGCAAGGAGAAAACATCTCGCATTTTGAACCCCTAAACCGCCGTATTATGTCCCAAACTCGGCTTTGGCGATACTTAGCCAGCGTCGCCATACTGACTGCCATCTACATTGGTGCAGCAAAACTATCACTGGCGCTTCCGGTGTTGAATAAGTACGTAACGCCGGTTTGGCCTCCGGCGGGGATTACCCAAGGCGTGCTGTTTATCGGGGGGCGAAAGCTTTGGCCTGGAGTCGTGCTAGGTGAATTTTTATTTGCCAAAGTAGTTCTGCACGTACCCCTATCTGTTGCCATTGCTGGCAGCTTGGCTACCACCTTGCAGGCTCTAGTCGGGGTCACGTTGCTTCGTTCGATTCGTTTGCGCCCCTCTCTGGATCGCCTGCGAGATGTTTTCGGTTTTCTCGGCTTGTCTGTGATGCTGTCTACTCTAGTCGCTTCCACTCTGGGTTTGACGACTCTTTGCTGGGCAAATCTTATCCCTTGGAGCGACTATGCGACGACGTGGTGGACGTGGTGGTTAGGAGATGGCATGGCAGTTTTAGTGTTAGTCCCGGCGATCTTGACTTGGAGTGTGCTTCCTCGCTTAGACACAAGACGAGAGCGAATCATCGAGGCGATGCTTTTGCTGACTTTGCTTGCAACCGTCACCCAGTCAGTTTTCTTCGCCAAAACTGCTACAGCGATCGCTCACTATCCCCTTGCCTACATGCCCTTCCCTTTGGTCGCTTGGGCAGCCCTCCGATTTAATCAGCAAGGCGCTGTACTGGCAACTCTACTTGTCTCCTGCATTGCTATCTGGGGCACCGCCTTGGGGGATGGGCCGTTTGCGGCAGTTGCCATTAATACCGACCAAGCTTTGCAATTTTTACAAGCCTTCATGGGCGTTATCGCAGTCACTGCTTTGGTTTTGGGGGCGGCGGTTGCGGAACGCGCCTCAGCTGAAGCGTCACTACGCTCTAGCGAAGCCAGTCTCGCCAACGCCCAACGGATCGCCCATCTCGGTAACTGGGATTTAGACTTGGTTAAACAGCAACTGCGATGGTCGGATGAACTTTATCGCATCTTGGGTTTTTCACCAGCAGAATTTGAGCCAAGTATGGAACGATTGCTGACATCCGTTCACCCAGATGACCGAGAACGGGTCAGAGAATTGATAGACGCCGCATCGTATTTCAAGCAAGCCTTCAGCACTGACTTTAGAGTTGTTTTATCCGATCGTTCTGAGCGCATTGTCCACGGCACTGGCAAAATTATTCAGGAGCAAGGAGGGAAAGCCGCTCGACTCATCGGCACGATTCAAGACGTTACAGAACAAAAAAGAATCGAGCAAGCACTGCTGCAATCGGAAGCTCAATTACTCGAACTTGCCCACAATCTCGATCGGAAAGTAACCGAAAGAACTCTGGAGTTAGAAGAAAAGAATAATGAACTCGCGCGATCGCTCACCTCGCTCAAACAAGCCCAACAGCAATTAATTCAAGCTGAAAAAATGTCGAGTTTGGGGCAATTAGTAGCAGGAATTGCTCATGAAATTAATAACCCCATTAACTTTATCACTGGCAATATTAGCCATATTACTGCTTATATTCAAGACCTCCTCGACATCCTGAACCTTTACCAGCAAAATTATCCCACCCCACCCCCGGCGATTCAAGCGTATAGCGAAACGGTTGAACTGGACTTTGTGATTGAGGATTTACCGAATCTTCTAGAGTCCATGAAAACGGGTGCAGAACGTATCCGTCAGATTGTGATATCCTTACGCAGCTTCTCCCGTCTGGATGAAGCCGATATGAAGCCGGTGGATATTCATGAAGGCATCGATAGTACGTTGCTGATTTTACAGCGTCGCCTGAAAGCGCGTCCGGGACATCCAGGCATCGAAGTGGTTAAAAATTACGGTGACTTACCCCTCGTGGAGTGCTATCCGAAACAACTCAATCAGGTGTTTCTCAACCTGCTTAGTAATGCCATTGATGCCTTAGAAGAAAGAATGAAAGAGGAAGAAAAGGCCAAGGATGAAATTACCCTTTCAGGATTTTCACCTCAGCCGTTTGCGATCGCCCTCACCACCCAAATTTTGTCACCCACTCAGGTGCAGATTGAAATTTCCGACAATGGCATCGGCATGACTCCGGAAGTCAAAAACCATATTTTTGAACCATTTTTTACCACCAAACAAGTCGGGAAAGGCACCGGCTTAGGTTTATCAACTTGCTATCAAATTGTGGTAGAAAATCATCAAGGACAACTCATCTGTCTATCGCAGCCAGGATTAGGGGCAACATTCCAGATCGTCATCCCCCTGCGGCAGAGTAGTCATCCCGGAATCAGTAGTTATACTGGTAGCTTCAATGTGAACTAAAACTGCTGATTCAACAATGAGACAGCGCGTATGAAATTTGAGCTGGTTCGCTGGACTTCCAATATATTGCGGGTTTTGTCCCGCAATCTGGACTGGATGACGTGGAATCTGTTTTTGGCGTTTGTACCTCTGCTTTTGAGTATTTGGCTATTTCGCAGCAGGCAAAAGCGCTCGCCGATCTGGTGGGCGGGAGTCTTAGTTTTTATCGCGTTTTTGCCGAATGCGCCTTATTTGTTGACAGATATCATTCACTTGATTCATGATATTCGCGCCAACTACTCGGTGTGGATGATTACGCTAGTTCTCATCCCCCAGTATTTGTTAGTTATCCTGGCTGGCTTTGAAGCTTACGTTATATCTTTAATTAATCTAGGTTACTATTTACATCGCCACGAACGTAGTAAATACATTCTTTGGATGGAGCTAACTTTGCATGGTCTTAGCGCCATTGGCATTTATTTAGGGCGATTCCTACGCTTCAACAGTTGGGATTTTGTTACTCAACCGGATGCCGTATTTACTAGCGTACTGGATGACTTAGTCGGCAAATGGCCTGTGGTGGTTATGGTTGTCACCTTTGTCATCATTTCTGGCTTGTACTGGCTGATGAAGCAGGTGACTTTGGGGATAATTTTGCGAAGGCGGTTAAAAGCTATCCAGTCGCCATCCAATCAAAATCATACGGACTCCCCGACAGCTTAAGCGTTTGTTTCTTTCAAGCTGAGCCGAGAATCAATCAATTTAGATATCAATCTCATCAGCCGCAAATTGACGAACTGCTTTCACCAGATCCGTAGGGGTGCCGATATCCAGGTAGGTTCCATCCGGAAATGTTTCGGCTTCCACCCGCAAGCCGCTGTCAATCGCTGCCTGAACCACATCGCTAATCGGCAGCTCTTTCGCCTGTGGCAGTTGTCCAGCTTGGATTGCAGCGAGATACTCGTGCATAAATTGGGTAAATACTGGCGTCCAAACCGCGATCGCCCACATATACTTTAAATCGCTAATCGGCGGTTTTTCGACCACGAAGTGGACTCGTCCTTGGGCATCAAAATCAACCATCCCGGCTTTATGAGGTTGATCGTTCGGAAATAATCCCAAAACCGCATCGGCATTACCAGCCGCAAGCCGTGCCAGCAACCGCACAAAGGCGTCTTCAGGCTGAAAAAGGATGTCGGGAAAGCCCAGTGCTACCACTGCGTCTTGCACGAAGGGATAGGCTTGATCCAAGGTATAAGGAACACCATAAGGCAAGCCCAGCATCAGATAGCCGAGGTTCATGTCTAGCAGGGTGCCATCCCCAAAATAAGCCGGAATATCCCACTTTCCCGGACGCAGTACGGTGTATGCCTTCTTAATCCCTGCCAACCGCATTTTCTCTAGTAAGTAATGACTCACGACTTTGGGGCGTAAGGTGCCGCTGCCGCTATCCACCGGGCGAAATCCAATCGGGTACAACTCTTTGCTCATCGGTAAGGGGCTGATGCGCGTTGCTTGCCCTCCTGCTGGTAGCAGTCCAATGACTTCCCGCTGGTGAATGCGATCGCTATCAATCATAAAAATGCCGATTGCGGTGGAATGGAACAGGGAAACCCTCAATCTTATTATTCTCCCTGAATCTTTTTGACAGATAAAGACTTGCTGGGATTTTTGCTGGGATTTTGGTCAGGTGTGAGCCAAAGTTCCTATCAAAAGAAAGATGGCATCGCACCTGTCTTAGTCTGAAATGAATTTAGGTTGGGTTTTGCATTTAAGAATTTCCCGCAGCCGCAACCATAATTATTTCCCTAGAAGGGCGGATTTCCTGTATGGCCTTTTCCGCCATATCTTTCTTTAGAGATTGCCAATTTTTGTCGTCCTTTCTGAATATTTTTGAAAGGAGTCCAATCAGATGCCGCTATTGTCTACTGATGAATTAAAAAGTTTGATAGAAAATTCCGCTAGTCCTTGTATCTCGGTTTATATGCCGATGGAAAAGGCAGGGCCAGAGGTTCGACAAAACCCGATTCGCTTCAAGAATCTCATGCGTGAGGCTGAGAAACGTTTGGAAGAAATGGGCATAGACCAGGATGAGGCGATGACATGGCTTGAGCAAGCGAATGCGATTGATAGCCCTGAGTTTTGGGAAGAAAACCAAGGCGAGGGGGTAGCAATTTTTATCTCTCCCGAAGTCTTTCGTTACTACCAGCTTCCGGTTGATGTTGAAGAATTGGTAGTGGTTAGCGATCGCTTCCACATTAAGCCACTGTTGCCTATCGTCAACAACGATGGACGGTTATACATCCTAGCGCTTAGCCAAAAGGATGTCCGCCTGCTTCAGGCAACCCGCACTACTGTCAAAGAGGTGCATATTGAAAACTTGCCGAAAAGCAAGGATGAAGCTCTCCAATATGACGGACTTCCAAGGACGGTCAGATTCGGATTGCCACATCAAAGGGGGGAACCAACAATACTTTTCAGCAACCCGGTAGTTTCCACGGGCAGGGAAGCCCGGATCAGGATGATATCAAGAAGGATCTCCTGCAATTTTTCCATCAGATTGATGGTGCATTGCACGACTTCTTCCGGAATAAGAAAGGCCCTTTGGTGTTAGCGGGAGTTGAGTATCTTTTCCCGATTTACAAAGAGGCGAATACTTATCAACATTTGGTAGAGCAAGGGATTACTGGAAATCCTGAAATATTCAAGCCAGAAGAATTGCACGAACTCGCTTTACCGATTGTGGAGCCTCTGTTACAAGAGAATATTGAGGGGGTTGTAGAGGTATACAAAGAACTGGCTGGAAACGATACGAGTAAAGTATCCCACGATATCAAAGAAATCATCCAATCTGCTTATTATCACCGGGTTGATTCTTTGTTTGTGGCGGTCGGCGAGCAGCGCTGGGGTCACTTTGACCCTGAAACCATGACCGTAGATTTACACCCTGAACCACAGGCGGACGACGAAGATATGTTGGATTTTGCCGCTACTCATACAATTTTGAACGGTGGTAAAGTCTATGCAGTGGAGCCGGAAAAAGTACCGGATGAGGCTCCGGTAGCAGCAATTTTCCGCTATTAATCAGCGATTGACTGCGAGCGATCGTAGGGTTTCAAAATTGCTAAGTTTGTCAACCCCCCCGCTTCCCCAAGGACGGGGGGTTGAATATAAGTTAGGTCACTCAAGAAATCGTTTGGATCGCAATTAGGGGGAAAAATAAAAATTTCCTTTCCCTCTTTTAGTGCATTCTGGTGAAACGCGATCGCTTCTACCAAGGGACAAAACATAATTGGAATCCATCTGCCACTGTAAAAACAGACAACGACGCGGCTCATTGTGTACTCTTCCAGCAGGAGTGGATTTCGCCAAGGTGAAACCACACGAATTCTATGATAGGTATACTCTTTAGTTGTTCACGATTAGAAGCAAAAGCGCAACAGCCTTAAGTAGTATCTATTAACCTTTCTCGGAAGGGAATTATTAGAAAAATCGGTTGGCAGACACCCCTTGAAAGACAACCCTTGAAAATAGGATGACTTAAGACAAAGGGCAAAAAGTGGGTGTGGATTTGAAACCGTCTCTACCAGATTTTTGCCGATCGCTACTTATTGATTCAACTGACGACGGGCGGCTGCTAAGAGAAGGCGTTGTTCGGCACGAGCGATCGCGTTATAGGTTCGCTCAACGGCATCTAGTTCCACAGAAATTGAGGGAATCCCCCACTGCACAAGCCGATCGATCAACTCTGGATATTGAGCCGGTGCTTGACCGCAGATGCAGCAGGGAATTCCTGCCTGTTTTGCCATTTGGATGAGTTGCGCGATCGCTTGCGTGACTGCTGGATGACGCTCATCAAACGCCGCCGCCATCTGCGCTTGGTCTCGGTCAACTCCCAGCAGCAGCTGGGTGAGATCGTTAGTGCCAATCGAGATTCCCTGGACGCCCGCTTTCACGTAATCGGGTAGCAAAAATAGAACCGACGGCACTTCAGCGACGATCCAGAGTTGGAATTGAGACGATTGGCTGAGTCCGGCTTGTTCAACGCGGCGGCGACAAAAGGAAAACTCTTCCACCGTGCGGACAAAAGGCAACAGCAAGCGGACATTGGTATATCCCAATTGCTGCACCCGTACTAAAGCTGCCAGTTCTACATCGAACAAGGCGGGATTGGAAACATAGCTGAATGTTCCCCTCATCCCTAGCATCGGATTGGCTTCCGGGTGCCCCAAAGAACCACCAACTAAGTATTGAAATTCATGCGATCGCAAATCTAGAGAGCGATAAAATACTGGGCGCGGCGCAAATGCCTCGGCAAACTGACACAGTTGTTGGGCAAGAATTTCCCTCAACTCGTCTTCACGCTGCTGCTGGAGCCATCGTTGAGGATGTTGTCCCTGCAAAACTTCCAGCAGCAGCAGCTCAGAGCGCAATAATCCTACTCCATCCACCGGCATTTGAGCCGCGCGTTTGATACTGCTGGGTTGACTGAGGTTGACCAGCAGTTGAGTGGCGAGGACTGAGGACTGAGGGCTGAGGGCTGAGGGCTGAGGGCTGAGGGCTGAGGGCTGAGGGCTGAGGGCTGAGGGCTGAGGACTGAGGGCTGAGGGCTGAGGGCTGAGGACTGAGGGCTGAGGGCTGAGGACTGAGGGCTGAGGGCTGAGGACTGAGGGACGATGAGTGGAAAGTGCAGCGTGAGGAGTGGGGAGTCCAGAGTGCGGGGTGGAAAGTGCAGCGTGTGGGGTGGAGAGAGAGGAGTGCGGGGTGGAAAGTGCAGCGTGTGGGGTGGAGAGAGAGGAGTGCGGAAGAATTTTCTCCCGATCGCCTGCTTGAGCCTCAACGCGATAAACTGCTCCCTTGTCGCCATCCACTAGCACGGCGTCGCCGGTTTGAATGAGCCGGGTGGCACCAACAGCACCCACAACCGCTGGGATGCCTAATTCCCTGGCAATAATGGCAGCGTGACAAGTCATCGCACCCTGTTCGGCAACTACAGCGACAGCCTGTTTTAGCAGTACCAGCCGATCGGGAGTAATGCTTTTGACGACTAAAATTTTCCCATTAACAGGCGAGTTTTCATCTCCATCGGTATCCGGGAAGTGGAGATGATTGGAATCGGTTAATACATGAGCGATCGCAATGGTTCGTCCTGCTGACGCTCCCAGCCCTTCGATCAAAGGCTTTAGGTCTGGTTCTGGCACTGTAGGCACTTTCCCTTCCTGTAGGCGGTGCTGAGTCTGGGGCGAAAAGAAGGATAAAGGAGCGAGCATCAAGGAGGAATGACCGATCTCTACTGAGTGCTGTAAGGATTCCTTAACCGCTCCTACTTTAATTTTGGACTCCTTCAAGCTCATTGCTGAGTGGCCAACGATGACTTGTGTGAGAGACAACTGGTTGCCTTCATTTTCTTTTCCTGGAGAGAGCGTCCACTCCAAAGTAAAAGTTGGTCCGAGTTCAGTCCTCAGTTGCTTCGCCAGTTGAATGAGAACATCTAAGTGTTTTTCTTCCAGGGCGTAATATTTTTGTTGCTCTTCGTTGAGCAGATACGCTTCTAGACAATTATCTACCCTTAATCGAGAAGGGTGGGCGCTTGCGAAATTCTCCGTGCTGTTTGTGTCGGTTTGGGCGTCTCTAAAGTTCTCAAGACGATAAGCACGGGTTTTACTGCCCAGATATCGAGTTTGCACTTCCCCCGTTTCTGGTTGCACCTGATAGAAATCTGGAACCACTTCTCCCAAGACTAGCGCCTTGCCTAGCCCCCAGGTTGACTGAATTTCCCAGCACTCTGGAGTTGCTTGAAGAGTCCCGGAAGCGATCGCATCTAAGACGGGTTGCACTAAAATCGCCAAGTTCAGCTGAGCAGTCTGAATACCCCAACAGTGCCAATAAAACAAACTTCTGGCACGAAACAGCTCTGCCCAAGCCAGCTTCAAGCCCATCGCCAAGCTCTCTGGCGTCGCCAGACAAACGTGGGATTCTAAAAGCCCAGACTCTGGTAAAAGCACCCCGGTTGCCTGAACTTTAGACGCCGGATCTAAAGCCAAAGAGGGGCGCAAAATCAGCACCTTCGTTTGCCAATGCGCTTGTGCCGATTCTATCTCCGACATCCAAGACGACGGTAGCGTAGCGGCTGTAATTTCCTGCCGAATCGTTTGAGCAACGCTCTGTAGTTGGCGGGGATTATCTACATCCAGATGTAGCGAAGAATAGGGCAGGTCTAAGCCAAGCGGTGCCGACCATTGAATGCTTTCGAGAAATTGACGGGCTGCGGTTGCCGGAACGACAAAACCGGGCACGACCGGATAGCCACGCTGTATGAGTCGGCTCAAGGAAAAAGCTTTGTCGCCTACCAGGGTGCGGTCGAAGGGTTGAATTTGGTCGAGCCAGTGGAGTTTTTCCACTCAGGTGAAAGGGTAAATAGGGAACAATGCATCATAACTTAATTATTTATTCATCATTCTGAATTTGACCCGCAGATTTCCAAAGATTCGCCACGACTGCTACCAACTGGGCGGTTTCCACCGGCTTAGAAAGATGGCGCTGATAGCCAGCGGCAAGAGTTTGCAGCCGATCTTCCTCAGTGGTGTAGGCGGTCAGCGCGATCGCGGGAATCTTGCCTCCGCGTTCGGCTTCTCGATTCCGCAGTTGGCGAATCAGCCCATAGCCGTCCTCTAATGGCATTCCGATATCGCTAATCACCAGGTCTGGCAACTCTCGATCCAGCGCTTTCATGGCTTCTGGCACTGATGCCACGGCTCTCACACTTGCTCCTGCCTCCTCTAGAGTGGTGACAACGACTTCGCGGATATCGGCATCATCTTCCACTAACAGAAGGCGCAATCCGCTGAGAGCATGAGGATTGAGGGAAGAGGAAGAGGAAGAGGAAGAGGACTGAGGGCTGAGGACTGAGGACTGAGGATTGAGGGAAGGGGAAGGGGATGAGGATTGAGGATTGAGGATTGAGGATTGAGGATTGAGGGAAGGGGAAGGGGAAGAGGAATTTTTTCTTTCCTGATTCGTGTCTTCTACCTCAGTCGGCACTTCGTGCTGGTGCGCTAACAGTCCTGAAGTTTTCAGCCCTACTTGCGTACTCTCTAAAAGAGGTAGGCGCACTGTAAAAGTGGCTCCGAGTCCTTCGCCTGGACTTTGGGCGCTGACGGTGCCGCCATGCATTTCTACAAGATAGCGGACAATCGCGAGTCCCAGTCCTAGACCTCCATGCGATCGCGTGGTTGTACTATCAGCCTGACGGAACAAGTCAAAGACATGGGGCAAAAAGTCAGGAGTAATACCCACTCCGGTGTCGCTGATTTGGATTTGGGCATAGTGGGTAATTGGTAATTGGTAATTGGTAATTGGTAATTGGTGAGATTCTTCCGCATTAGCCATTACCGATGACCTATTCCCAATAACGATTGACATTCGCACCGTCACTTGTCCGCCGTTCGGTGTGAACTTTAGGGCATTCGAGAGTAGATTTGACATCACCTGTTGCAATCGGACGGGATCGCCTTGGACACGTCCGCAAGAAGGGTCTAGCACTGTCTCTACTTGAATTTCCCGTGTCTGAGCTGTTGCCAGTACAGAATTAATGGAAGTTTGAATCACCGGCACTAGGTCAACTGGGAGGAGACTGAGGGGCAAGTTCCCCCGGATCATGCGCGAGACATCCAAAAGCGACTCAATCAGCTGCGTCTGTGCCTTGGCATTGCGCTCGATAGTTTCCAACGCCTGCGCCGTCCGGTTTTCATCAAACTTGCGGCTGCGGAGCAGCTGTGCCCAACCCAGGACGGCGTTGATCGGAGTTCGCAGTTCGTGGGAGACAATCGCCAGGAACTGGTCTTTCATGCGATTGGCTTCTTGAGCTTCGTGGTAAAGTCGCGCATTGTCTACCGCCAAGGCAGCGCGGTGAGCTAGTTCAGAAGCCAAGGAGAGATCCGCCTGATTGTAGTGACGACCCGATTCGGCAGTAATAAAGGCGATCGCTCCCAAGATTCTTCCACGGGCAATTAATGGTAGGCACATATAAGACTTGAAATCTGCCTTGCGGAGGATTTCCAAGTGTTCCGGATCGCGGGCGATCGCGACGAGCAATTCATCGGAAACCTCCGGAGCGAGTTTTGCCTCACCTGTATGCAACACTTTCGCCAAACCACGGGGCACCTTGGGATCGAAGGGATAACGACGCTCTACCTCCCATGCCAGCTCAACCTTTGAGGCGTCTGCATGGGCAACCGCTCGTTGGCGAATCGTGCCATCCGGCTCAACTGTATGAACGGCGCACCAGTCGGCAAGGTGCGGCACCGCCAGATGTACGAGGCGTTCTAACGTAGCTTGATAATCCAGCGAGTCAGCCAGCACGACGCCAGCTTCCGAGAGGAATTGCCGTGACTGTTCCGCGCGCTTGCGATCGTCAATGTCGGTGCAAGTCCCGAACCACTTGACGACCCATTGATGGCGATCGCGTAGCGGCAATGCCCGAACCAGATGCCAACGGTAAACGCCATCTGAGGCTCTCTTAAAACGGCATTCGGCTTCGTAAGTCTCACCCGTATCAATGGCATTGTTCCAGCCGTCTACCGATGCCTGCAAATCGTCTGGATGGAGTACAGGCTGCCATCCCCAGCCTTGGGCTTGCTCCAGCGTTGTTCCCGTGTAGTCAAACCAGCGTTGGTTGTAGTAATCCACTGACCCATCTGGCTGTGCCGTCCACACCATCTGTGGAATCGCCTCTGCTAGGGAGAGATAACGCTGCTGCGCCTCTTCAGCTTGGGCACGCGCTTCCTGTTCGCGGACGAGCTGGAGCCGTTCTTTCTCAGATTTTTTGCGGTTGGTGATGTCCTCAATCACATACGCAAATTTCGGATGCAAACTGGAAGCTCCCTCGATGGGACAGACGCTAGCAGACAGCCACTTCTTACCTAAGTCAGTCTCGTGAGGGTATTCAAAGCGGATGGTTGTCTGGGTGCGTTGAGCCAACCGATATTGATGAATCCACAATCGCAGGTATTGCGGCGGGACTCCCAAACTGCTACTCAGTCGATTTTGCATCGCTTCGGGAGTTAGCCCAAAGAACTTTGCTGAGGTGGAGTTATCAGAAATATGCCGGATGTCATCTTCCACCAATTCGACAATTCCCATCATCAAAGAAGCGCTATCGAAGAAGCTGCGAAGGATGGATCTTTCCCATTTGAGTGCTTGAAGTGCTTGGTACCGTTCGGTGATGTCCTGAACGAGAGCCACGAAGTAATCAATTGAGCCGTCAGTACGGCGCACGCAGCGAGTCGAGATGCTGGCGTGGATCGTTTGACCATCTTTGCGGATAAACCGCTTGTCCATTGAGTAGGCTTCAATTTCGCCTGCTAAAATCCGCTGGAATTGCTCTACATCGGCTGGCAAATCATCGGGATGAGTTAATTGATCCCAAGTCATTTGCGTGAGTTCTTGCCGGGAATAGCCAAAGATGTCGCACAATTTATCGTTGGCGTCTAGCCAACCTTTGTCTGGCGAACTAATGGCGATCCCGACTAAAGGAAGTTCAAAGTAGCTGCGGAAGCGTTGTTCGCTCTTCCGCAGCTCTTGTTCGGCTTGTTGAGCCAGGGCGATTTGTTCTTGAAGTAATTCATTCGCTGTTGCGAGTTCGGCAGTTCTTTCCCGAACCCGAATTTCTAAATTTTGATGGGAAGCCTGCAATTCGCGCTGGCGGGAGGTGAGTTCTTTGGCTAAGGTGGCGAGGTCTATATCCAGAGTTTGTAACTCCTGCTGAAGAATCTCACGGGTGCGTTTCATAGCGATCGCATTGCCCACCCGCGCTCGGAGTTCCTCGATATGAAAGGGCTTCATCAGGTAATCTTGTACCCCTTCTCGTAACATCTGCACCCGTAGCTCGTCGTCTGCTTTCGCCGTCAGCAGAACAATCGGGATCGTATCGAGTTCCTTGATGGCTCTGACTTCCCGCACTAGCTGGTCGCCGTTCATTTGAGGCATCATCATATCGGTGAGGATTAAGTCAGGATGCAGGGCGATCGCTTTGTCCAATCCTTCCTGCCCATTCCGGGCACTTACGACCCGATTCTCTGGCGCTAAACTCTCGACGATGAAGCGATTCATTTCCGGATTGTCTTCAACTACCAGCACGAGTGGGGATTGAGAATTAGAAATTTCACCTTGAGGATTTTGCGCGGACTGTTCTGATGGGAAAATTTCTGATGACTGGTAATTTAATGCCGATTCCAAATCGTTGGGTTGATGCCCCAGTTCTGCCATTACAGAAAGGGCAATTTCCTTGTAATTTGTGGATGTTTTCGCCTGGGGCGATCGCGTCGAATCGATTTGAAGATTTGTCGAAGTCAGCTTGTCGGAGTCTGTAGCAGCTGGTTGCGCGATCGCAATCGTCTCCCCATCCAGATGAAAATCGCGATTCCCATCGGGTACTAGCAACCCTTCTGTATTGGTACTTAGAACGTCTGAGGGTGCTGCTTGCGGCATCCAGGTCGTGAAAACTGCCCCGCCTTTTGGAGCCTGGTTAACTTCTATGGAGCCGCCGTGCAATTCAACGAACTCCTTGACAATGGCTAGCCCCAGACCAGTACCGCCAAATCCTTGCTGAGTAACGAATTCCTCTTGGCGATACGGCTCAAAAATGGCTTCCCGGAGTTCTGGTGGCACGCCTGGGCCAGTATCTTCAATGGTGAGGGTGAAGGATGAAGACGACAGGGAGTCCAGGGCGAAGACTTGCTCCTCTGTGCCTCTGTGCCCCTGCTCCTGAGGACTGACTTCCGCAAGGATGCAGCGGATACTACCCCCCATCGGGGTGAATTTGAAGGCGTTGGAAAGTAGATTGAAGCAGATGCGCTGCCACTTATCTGGATCGACACTCGCCCTAAGAGATGAAGGAGTTTCGACAACGAAGGATATCTGACGGTCTTCTGCAATGGTTTCAAAGTTGGCAGCAATCAGCCGCACCAGCTCAGCCACGTCGCTGAGTGCGTAGTTCACTTCCATTTTGCCTGCCTCCAGCTTGGAGACATCCAGCAAATCGTTGACTCGTTTGAGCAGGGTACGGGCGTTACGATCCACCAATTCTAGGTCGTGACGTTGTTCTGGGTTGGTCAGATTCGGCTCGGAGAGCAGTTTCTCCGTTGGCCCCAAGATCAAGGCAAGTGGTGTCCGCAAGTCGTGGCTAACGTTGGCAAAAAATTGGGTTTTTAATTGGTCGAGTTCCTTAAGTTTTTGGTAAAGCGTCTCTAACTCAACGTTTGCCGTTTCTAGTTGGAGTTTACGATCTTCAGAGGTTTTTGCAGAGGCAATCAGCGTCAGGACTTGAGGAACTAATGGCGGGATTACCAAGGCTGTCGTCACTGAAGCGATCGCTGTAATTAATTTAATCGTTCCGGATAGCCAATAAACGGGCATCCATAGTGTCCACACTTCTATAAAATGCGTGGCACCGCAGGCAATAATGAAAAATCCAAAGGCGATAAATACTGAATGAAAAGGAATATCTCGACGCGCTTTGTGGACTAAATAAACTAGCGTCACTGAAATCGAAACATACGCTAGTCCGATTAACGTATCGGTGGCAACATGAAGTGACACCAACCCTGGTTTCCACAAATAGCAATGTCCATGTGGGATAAAACCATTCGCTGCAAAAAGATTGTTTAATAATTCCGGCCCTAGCCACAGACCCAGCAAAGTACAAATAGATACTACTAGCCCGTAGCCGAGAGCGGCCCAAGGTATGATATGCATAGATTGCTTTTCCCCTCCTGATACTATTTTGAGGGTTAAATCCCGACTTTGGGGATCGCGCCGCTCTCGTTCTTTCAGCCAATTGAGCAAGCAGTGCGTCTAGCGAATAAGCTTAGCGATCGCTTCTGCTAACAGGGATGGCTCAACTGGCTTAGCGATGTGTCCATCGAAACCCGCAGCGCTCGCTCGCTCGGTATCTGCCTTACTGGCATAGGCGGTGAGTGTGAGTGCTGGCAGCCGCCTCACTCGTTCTGCCGAATGGTTCCTGACTTTGGCAATTAGCGAATAGCCATCCTCCAAGGGCATTCCGATGTCGCTGACAAGGACATCCGGCTGAAACTGTTCGAGTGCTTCTAAGGCATCGAGAACGGATGCCACAGCAAGTATCTTTCCTCCATACTGTTCCAAGGCTGTGGAAAGAAATTCTCGTGCGTCTGCTTCATCATCTACGACCAGTATCCGCACTCCACTCAGAATGTTCAGGACAGGAGGAGTGAGGGAAGAGGAGGGAAGAGGACTGAGGGCTGAGGACTGAGGACTGAGAGAAGAGGAGGGAAGAGGGCTGAGGGCTGAGGGCTGAGGGTTGAGGGTTGAGGAGTAAGAGTAATTTTGGGTTTTCTCATTTGCTTGTTCTAGGTCAATCTGCACTTCCTGCCGCTGCGCTAACAGTCCTGAAGTTTTTAGTCCTACCTGTGTCCTTTCTAAGAGGGGCAACCGCACTGTAAAGGTCGCTCCGAGTCCTTCTCCTGGACTCGTCACCTCAACGGTGCCGCCATGCAGTTCCACCAGTTGGCGGACGATGGCTAACCCTAGCCCCAAACCCGCTTGCGATCGCGTCGTTGTACTATCCGCTTGCCGAAAGCGCTCGAAGACGTAGGGCAGAAAGTCAGGACTGATGCCCAATCCGGTGTCGCTGATTTCAATTTGGGCGTGGTTGGGAATGGGGAATGGGTTCGATGGGTTGCTATTCCCGATTCCCGATGACTCATTCCCCTTGACCGTTGACAACTTTACCGTGACTCGTCCGCGTTCCGGTGTGAACTTAATGGCATTGGAAAGCAGATTCCAGACGATTTGCTGCAAGCGTTCTGCATCACCCATCACAACGCCAATATCAGGAACGAGCATTGATTCTAGAGCGATCGCTTTGGCTTCGCAGGAAGGTAAGACGGTATTGATGGATGACTCAATTACCGATATCAGGTCAACTGGACGAATATTCAGGCGGATTTGCCCGCGAATTAGGCGCGAGACATCTAATAAATCCTCAATCAGTTTTACCTGTGATTTGGCGTTGCGCTCAATCGTCTCTAGCGCCCGCGCGGTGGTGGTTTCATTGAGTTTCCGCGTCCGGAGCATCGTCGCCCAACCCAGCATCGCGTTTAAGGGCGTCCGCAGTTCGTGGGAGACGATTGCCAAAAATTCGTCTTTGATCCGGCTTGCTCTCTCTAATTCTTCTGCCTGTTGCCGCAGAGTCGCTTCTAACTGCTTGGCGCGAGTGATGTCCTCGGCAATGCCAACAATGCGGTAAACCTCTCCCCGATCGTTTTGGATCGGAAAAGCGCGATCGCGTATCCAGCGCTCCTCGCCGTCGGGTCGGGCAATCCGATACTCTTGATCGTACTTTTCGTAGCTCTGCTTTTTCGCCGCAGCGATTACCCGCTCTCGATCTTCTGGATGGATGGAATTCACCCAGGATGAAGGGTCTTCGTAAAGGCTTACGGTCGTGCGACCCCAGATTTTTTCATAGGCGGGACTGACATAGAGTAACTGTTTCGGAGCGTCCGAACGAATCCAGAACACTTCATCGATGTTTTCTGCCAGCTGACGGAACCGCTTTTCACTTTCTTTGAGTGCTTCCTCTGCACGCTTGCGTTGGGTGCGGTCGAGGACAAAAGCAACGCAACTATCGGGAGATTCTTCCAACCGAGCCAACCCGACGAGAACTGGAACGCGGCTGCCATCTTTACGAACGTATTCTTTTTCCCAAGGCGTACACGTGCCGGAGTTCAGCATTTCTTGGTTTTTGTGCCGATCCAAATCGTCGAATTCCTCCGGGGTCATGATATCCCAACGCACTTTGCCCGTTTGCAGCTCTTGGCGGGTGTAGCCAAGCAGATTCAAAAAGGCGTCGTTGGTATCGGTGACATTGCCGTTAAAGTCGGCGAAGACGACCCCGATGATATTGGATTCCACCAGACGCCGAAATCGGGCTTCGCTTTGCCGCTTTGCCTCTTCGGTGCAGTGACGCTCAATGGCGATGCCTGCCAGATTGGTCGATATCTCAACCAGTTTCTGGTCGTGCAAACTAGGCTGTTGCGGCTTGCGGTAATACATCGCAAAAGTGCCTAAGATATCTCCATTCGTGGCAAAAATCGGGACTGACCAACACGCTTGGAATCCATGAGACAAAGGCAAATCTTTGTATTCTGCCCACAGGAAATCGTTGGCAATATCCGACACAACTACTGGTTCGCGCCGATAAACCGCCGTACCGCAACTGCAAGCTACAGCACCGATGGGAATCCCGTCAGGGACTGCTTGAAAGTAGCTGTTTGGAATGCTGGGTGCTGCACCGCGATAGAGTTTTTGCTTTTCTTTGTTCATCAGCAGAATCGAACACAGAGCGCCATCCGACTGTTGTTCGATCAACCGGGCGAGAACATCCAGCACGGAGGGGAGGGCGGCACCTTTGGCAATCATTTCCAAGACCGTGTTTTGCGTCGCTAACAAAGCTTGGTTTGAAGAGCGCTGAGTGATGTCGAAAAAGGTGACAACAGCAGCGACGAGTTTGCCGGCGCGATCGCATACCGGAGAGGAGCTGACGTGCATTGTGCCCCGCGTATCATCCCCCCGCAAAAATTGAATTTCTTCATCAATGACGACTTCGCCGGTGCTGATGGAACGTGCCAAAGGCCATTCCTGCGGCTGATAAGGTCGCCCGTCGGCGTGGAAGCCTTGGTACTCGCGGTACTCCTCAATATCCCTAGATTGCCGAAAAGGATGACGCCAAATCCGATCCACCTGCTCGTTGCCGAGGATCAGCTTCCCGGAGGGAGCTTCCGCAACAATCGCGCCGACTGGTAGCTGTCGCAGCACCGCTTCTAGGAGGGCGCGTTCGGTTTCCAATTGCGAATGAGCGCGATCGCATTCGTCTTGAGCAATTCGGCTTTCGCTGATGTCTAAAGTACAGCCAACTACGCGCACTGCACGCCCATCAGCATCTCGCACGATTAGCCCTCTATCCCAAACATATAGATACCGATCGTTTTTGTGGCGAATCCGATATTCGACGGTAAAACTACTACTGGCGGCGATCTTGCTGTTTATTTCCTCGTGTACCCGCTGTCGGTCATCCGGATGAATCCGCTCCATCCACCACTGAACAGTTGTTTGGGCTTCTTCAATTTGATAGCCTAGAACCTCACTCAGCCCCTGTGTCCTTTCTATCGTGTTCTGAGTCAGATCCAATTCGTAGATAATCCCATTAATTGCCGCAGCCGCCAGCTCAAAGCGCTCGTTTGCCCTCCTCAGCTTTTCCTCGACCTGTTTGCGTTCGCCCAGTTGCTGATTCAGAATGTCGTTAGTCGCCTCTAGCCTCAAAGCTTGTTCTGCGCGGCGCTTTAGAAACCCGACCATCAACACCAGAGCTGGTGTGGTGAAGGCTAGTACGAGCAAGTGACGGGCATTTTCGTCTGTGTACTCAAACAAATGTCCGGGGTTGGAAAAGAAGCCAAGGGCATACACCAGCGAAATCGCTGCGCTAATCAACCCAGCCCAAAAACTGCCGCTGAAGGTAGCATAAACTACCGTGGTGAGGGAAATCGGGCCTGGGTTGGGGATGGCAAATTTTGTCTGAGACAGCACCTCAATGGCGACAAGCGTCGCCACTGTTAGGATGGGGCCAATGACCTGCGACCCGAAGCTCGTGTTCGACGACTTTTTTCTGACATGATTAGAGTCAGCCATTATTCTGGAACTTCAGCTAATTTTTTGGTGTAATTCGGTGTGAAAGTTTAAAAAAACTCTGATTCTTAAAGTTAAATTCATTAATTTTGTAAAAGATTAAGCTAGACGTTACTTGCGCGATCGCTCAAAAACCTATTTTTATTTTAAAGAAATCTTCCCCAAGGATGAGGTATTGACGATGGGGCATTGGAGCCAGACTGTAAAAGGTTTGCTAAATCTATTTCTGAAGTCCAACTGCCCACTCTGCCAGCGCCCGACTTCTCAAGAATTTTGCGAAGACTGTCAGCGGCAACTGCAACGCTGTCAGATGTCCAATCCTAACCAATTTTGGCAAGGGCAACTACCCGTGTTTGCTTGGGGCGGATATGGAGGGGCAATGAAGAGAGCGATCGCTGCCCTAAAATATGAAAACCATCCCCAACTGGCTCGTCCGTTGGGTCATTGGCTTGCTCAAGCATGGCTGAATTCTCCGGTATCCGCTCAGCTCAAATTAACCGTAGTGCCCATCCCCATGCACCCCTCCAAAGTGAGTCAGCGAGGCTACAATCAGGCAGATTTACTGGCTCAAAGCTTTTGCGATTATACCGGCTACCCCATGCGATCTCTGGGTTTGGAACGGGTACGGGCGACAGAGGCTCAGTTTAGCTTATCTGGCACCGAGCGAGAAAAAAACTTAGCTGGCGCTTTCTCCCTTGGAAAAGAATTTCTTCGTAGCCGTCCATCTACGCCAGTGTTGTTATTAGATGACATTTATACGACAGGAGCGACGGCTCAATCTGCGGCTCAAACGCTCGCACAACATGGCATCCGAGTATATGGTTTAGTTGCAGTCGCGACTCCTAAAAGGGTGAAGGATGATGGTTGATACAATCCAATTAGCAATTACTAATGACACCCGGTGTGCAACTTTCTGTATTTTCGCCCAATCAATAGGGGTTAAGAAAAAGTGGCGCAGGGCGTAATGCACGAAATTTAATTTTTCCAAATCACTAACACCACGCCGCTGATAATCAGACCCAAACCCACCACGCGGCTCAAAGGAATCGCTTCTCGGAAAATAAAATAACCCAGCAGCACAGAGAATACATAAGTCAGACTTACCGCAGGGCCAGCGATGCTGAGATTCACCCGCGTCAGTAGCAAAATATAAACAAAAGCCCCTAAACCATAGCAAGCCAGACCCGCTAGAAGTTCTGGTGTACCGAGAATGCTGAAAAGATGACCGATCCAATTAGCTGCATTGACTCTGCCTAACTTCAAAGCTCCAGCTTTGAGCAAAAATTGCCCTGCAACGCTCGCTAGGATCGAAATCAGGAATAACCCAAATTCTGGTGAATTCACAGAAATATCAATAAAGTGAGGAGATCCGTCTCTAAGTTTACAGCCATCCGAGGCTGAGCCAGAGCTAGAATCGACTCAAAGGGATCGCAACGTAAATTCAAGCAAATCAGAGTGTTATGACGAGCGTACTTCAGTCTCCCTATACCAGCGAGCAAATGGCGGTTTGGATACGCGGCTTGCTAATGGTTGCTTGGGCAGACGGCAATTTTGACGCCGAAGAACAGAAATTAATTTCATCGCTGACTCAGAACCAAGTAGCGCCCACAATGGATTTGGGATCGCTCGAACCGATTACTGCCGATGAATTAGCAGCGGCTTTTAGGCAAGATGCCAGAAGCGCAGAAGATTTCCTGCGTACCGCTGTGATGGTGGCAGTCGCAGATGGCGTTTATTCCTCCAGCGAGGATGAATTGCTATTCCAGTTTTGTGAGGCATTAGGACAGCAGCCGAAAGCGCTTTCATTGCTGCGGCAAACCCTGATTCCTACCTCAGAAAGCGAGATTTCCGCTGACTCGGACAAAGGAGCAGCGGCTCGGATTCGGCAGCGGGATGTGCTGCGCCCAGTACGGGTATGGCTAGATGGGCTAGAAATTCACGATCCACGATTGGCGAGATTCTTGTGCAAAATGATTCCTGCCCAGTGCCCGTTTGAGCGCGATGTCAAGCTATTTGGTCACAAAATTGTCCACATTCCACCGCTGTGTAAGCTCAATCCCATCTACGAACAGTTAGTAGGTTTGCGCTTCCGCGCTTTATCCTATTTGGCGGATGATTGTGGTGAAGATGTGTCACCGTATTGTTAGTGGAAGACTGGCTAATGGCTAATGGTTCATGATTCATGGTTCATGGTTCATGGCATCCCGGAGCAAACGATCAATCAGTAACAATTAGCAATTAGCAAAGGAAATTTATGCAATTTATCGATCAGGTAGAAGTTGAAGTGGAGGCGGGGAAAGGGGGCGATGGAATTGTCGCTTTCCGACGGGAAAAATATGTGCCAGCTGGGGGGCCATCCGGGGGGAATGGCGGTCGCGGTGGTTCGCTGATTCTAGAGGTGGTTGAGAATTTGCAAACCTTGCTGGACTTCAAGTATACCCATCGTTTCAAGGCTGAAGACGGTTCGCGGGGAGGGCCAAATAATCGCACGGGTGCAGCGGGACGCGATCGCGTGATTCATGTTCCCCGTGGCACGATGGTTTATGATGCCGAAACGGATGAGTTGCTGAGCGATTTGGTCGAGACAGGGCAAACTTTCTGTGTGGCGAAGGGTGGCAAGGGGGGTTTGGGAAATCAGCACTTTTTGAGCAACCGCAATCGAGCGCCGGATTATGCTTTAGACGGATTGCCAGGTGAAAAACGGCAGCTGCGTTTAGAACTGAAGCTCTTAGCTGAGGTGGGGATTATTGGTTTACCCAATGCCGGTAAGTCTACGCTGATTTCGGCGATTTCAGCGGCACGACCGAAGGTAGCAGATTATCCTTTTACAACGTTGGTGCCGAATCTGGGGGTGGTACGCAAACCCAGCGGTGACGGCACCGTATTTGCTGATATTCCAGGTTTAATTGAGGGTGCCCATATGGGTGCCGGGTTGGGACACGACTTTTTGCGTCATATCGAGCGTACCCGATTACTGCTACACTTGATTGATGGGACTAGCGAAGATCCCATTGTTGCGTATCAAACGATACAGCAGGAGCTGCACTCTTACGGTCGCGGACTAGCAAATCGTCCGCAGATTGTGGCGCTGAACAAGGTGGATGCTATCGATCCCGATCGTGATGTGGAAGCGATCGCGCAACAGCTTCGTCAGTTAAGTCATGCACCCGTATTCCTGATTTCAGGGGTTGCTGGCATTGGGCTAGATCAAATGTTGCACGAAGTTTGGCAGACCCTCGCTCAACTGGATGAACTAGCCACCATTAATCATTAATAACTAAAAATTAAAAATGCAAGAATTTATCTTTCATTTTTAATTTTTACTTGTGACTTTTGCTGGGGATTAGTCCTAATAACGCTTACAAATTACTGAATTCTTAGCTTCGTTTGAGGTTAGAAACCTAACCAGTGTGAGTTTTTTCTCAAAACAAGCTAACAATTTTCAGTAATTAATCTCATCCTCCGCTTACTTGAAAAATACAAATTATTTCGTTGCGACTACAGCAAGATTCCAGGCAAAACGCTTCATTAAAGGAATCTTTTTTAAAACGCCATCCATCTTTTCTAAACGTTGATAATTGGGTGCCAATCTTTCATGTTCAATAATAATTTTCTTCCAGTAACGTTCCTTATTCGGATCGATTTTTTCAATTAAATAGAAGCGTAGAAAAATCCACAGCGTTGCCAACCAAAACGTATCGTAAGACGTTTCTGAAAACTGGGATTTTACAAAATTGACAATATTAATATCCAGGGGCGTTTCATCTTCAGTCCGCACTTTCGTCGCAATCCGGCGGTACACATTAATGACTGGATTGTGTTTCAGAGGGTCCCAAAAACAAGCTTTTCCACCCGGTTTAAGCACCCGGTGCATTTCCCGAATGGCGAGTTTCGGATTGGGTAAATGGTGCAACAAATTCGAGGCGTAGACAATATCAAAACTATTATCGGGGCAATCGAGCGCGATCGCATTCATGGTTCGCCCCTCAATCTCGACGCCGTTTTTCTCTGCCAGTTGTAGGGCGACTTCCACCATGCCGGGAGAGTAGTCAGATGCCACGCACAGCGCCCCTTTTTTGGCAAAGTAAACGCTATTTTCCCCAGCGCCACACCCTAAATCGAGAAGCTTTTTGCCTCTGATATCTCCCAGTTGCCTGAGGATGAAACGGTTTTCAGGGGCAGTACAAGCTTCAAAATAATCTTTGACCTTGATTCCATCTACATCAATAGTAGATGCCCATTGATCGTGGAATTTTTTCTCTTTGTCAAAAATATCCATAATTAAGAATTAAACGCAAAGGTTCGCAAAGGTAAACGCAAAGGTACGCAAAGGATTTTCTCACTTTGCGTACCTCTATGGCTGTTTGCGGTTTATACTTTTTGGGAGATTACTACCGATCGCGTCTCTTCTTTTTCCAAGGCAACATACAAGCGATTCAGGGCGTTGACATAGGCTTGGGCGGAGGCGACGATGATATCGGTGTTGGCAGCATGACCGGAAAATACTCGATCTTGGTGCCGTAGGCGAATCGTGACTTCTCCGATGGCGTCAATTCCAGCCGTTACCGATTGAACGGAAAATTCAATCAGTTGGTTGGGGACGTTGACGACGCGGTTGATTGCCTTGTAAACGGCATCTACGGGTCCCGTCCCGATGGCGGCGTCGGTGAGTTCTTCGCCTGCGGGAGTGCGAAGTGTAACGGTTGCGGTGGGCTGAGAGTTGCTGCCGCAAGAGACTTGCACCAATTCTAAGCGGAAAATTTCCGGGGCTTGTTGGATTTCATCGTTGGCGATCGCTTCCAAATCCCAATCGGTGATTTCTTTCTTTTTATCCGCTAAGTCTTTGAATTTCAGAAAGGCTTTATTTAACTCGCTTTCTGATAGTTCAAACCCCAATTCTTTCAGTCGAGCGCTGAAGGCATGGCGACCGGAATGTTTGCCCAGTACAATCTGATTATCGGTTAAACCGATAGATTGGGCATCCATAATTTCGTAGGTGAGCTTGTTTTTCAGCACCCCATCTTGGTGAATGCCAGACTCGTGTGCAAAAGCATTTGCGCCCACAATTGCTTTATTCGGCTGCACCAACATCCCTGTTAAGTTAGAAACTAACCGAGATGTTTTGTAAATCTGCTTTGTGTCAATATTCGTGAGGGGTTCTTCTGACTCCTCTGGGCGTCCTAAAAATGGATTGTAATACTGACGCCGGACATGGAGTGCCATCACCAATTCTTCGAGTGAAGCATTCCCGGCTCTTTCGCCAATGCCGTTAATGGTGCATTCTAGCTGTCGTGCGCCATTTTTCACGGCTTCCAAGAAGTTCGCCACCGCCAAGCCTAAGTCATTATGACCGTGTACGGAAATGATTGCTTGGTCAATATTCGGCACATTCTCTTTAATTCCCTTAATTAAGTCACCAAACTCGCTGGGAGTCATGTAACCAACGGTATCGGGAATATTGACAGTTTTGGCACCCGCCGCAATTGTCCGCTCTAGCACTTGGTAGAGGAACTCTGGATCGGAGCGAGCGGCATCCATTGGGGAGAATTCTACATCGTCCATGAAGGATTTAGCGTAGGCGACCATTTCTTCTGCGATCGCTAACACTTCAGCCCTTGTCTTTCTTAGCTGATATTCTAAGTGAATATCAGATGTCGAAATAAAGGTGTGAATCCTACCTTTTACCGCCGGTTTTAGCGCTTCTGCCGCGGCTTCAATATCTGCTTTGATCGCTCTTGCCAAACTACAGATAACCGGGCCATCTTCTGTCCCGACTGTCTTGGCAATTTTCTGAACTGCCTCGAAATCTCCTGGGCTAGCATAAGCGAACCCCGCTTCAATCACATCCACGCCCAAACGAGCCAATTGTCGCGCGATACTCAGCTTTTCGTCTACATTCAGAGTTGCGCCGGGGCACTGTTCCCCATCTCGAAGGGTCGTATCGAAAATAATAATCCGGTCTTGGCTAGGTTCAACGTTCATAGGTCAAAAAAACACATCCTTCAAGTTTGATTCATTCGCCGTTAGTCATTAGTTCTTGCTAATTAGTTATAGCCAAAAAAACTAAGGTTTGAAGACTAATATTCAGTTTTTTCAATAAATTCCCGAATTTCATTCAGGTCTATGTAGCGGTCTGTAGCGTTTCTTAGCTCTCTCGCTATCATTCCTTCTGTGGAAACTACTGTAATATGCGTATTTTTAGAACGTAACAGTTCGATGGCTCTTTCAAAATCGCCATCTCCACTGAATAAAACTACTCGATCGTACTGTTCTACTGTATTAAACATATCAACAACAATTTCAATATCTAAGTTCGCCTTTTGCGAATAGCGACCGGAAGTGTCATCGTAATATTCTTTAAGAATTTTTGTACGGACGGTGTATCCCAAACTAATTAGTGCGTCTCGAAATCCTCGCTGATCCTGCGGATCTTTTAGCCCGGTGTACCAGAAGGCGTTGATGAGATTTGTATCGGGCTGTTCCTTTCTAAAGTATTCCAATACTCGCCTAGGATCGAAAAACCAACCATTTTTTTGTTGAGCGTAGAACATATTGTTCCCGTCTACAAAAATAGAAAGACGGTTCATTAAGAAAGCCATAGAAACTAAAACCTAAAATTTGTAGAAAAGAATTTTAGTGGAATGATTTATTCTAGCAATTTGTTACGAATATTTATTCATAAGTACTTTAGTGCAATCCCTATTCTTTTTTATCTTTCCGGATCTCACCAAAACCTGCTGGCATTCAGGAGGTTTTTCGGGCAAAATCGGCGATTAAAGTCGAAAAAGGGGAACAGCACCGATAAAGTCAAACATAACTTCTTCTTTAAACTCTACCTTAGTTGAGGACTCTATTACTGTCCTAGTGGACACTATCGTATAGTTAGGGCAAGTACTTAAGCACTGCCTTTATAGTATTTACAGGTAAGAACACCAATCACTCCAACTACCAGCATATAGCTTGCCCGTATGAACTCCCGCTATTTCTAAAGACAACAGATTTACGCAGGCGGTAACGCCAGAACCACAGTAGACTAAAACCTCCTCAGCTTGCTCTAAGCCTACCCATCGTGCGCGTTGTTCCGTCATCGGTCGTAGGTAAGATTGACTACTCGATACTTCCTGCCAAGGATAGTTTACGGCTCCGGGGATATGACCGGCAATTGGATCAATGGGTTCTTGTTCGCCAGAAAAGCGATCGCCTTCCCGCGAATCTACCAATACCACTCCTGGCAAGTCTTTTCTAGCTTTGACGGTTTCAATATCTACTACCCAGTCTTGTCGCACCTGAGGCACAAACTTGCCTCTGTGTGGCGTTGGAAGCACGTCTGTAACCGGATATTCCTCTGCCTGCCATCCCGAAAAGCCGCCATCTAACAAAGCCACGCGATCGTGCCCTAGGTAGCGCAACAGCCACCAGAGACGTGCAGCAAAGGCAAATCGGGAATCATCATAGGCAACAACCAAGGTTTCCTGAAAATTTACTCCAATGGCTGCTAACTTCTTTGCTAATTCATCGGGATTGGGCAATGGATGCCTTCCCCCGTGCTGTCCGACGGGTGCAGAAAGGTCTTTGTTGAGATCCAGATAGTAGGCACCGGGAATGTGACTGGTGAGATACTGCTGGTGTCCCAATTCCGGATTGGCAAGGGAAAAGCGACAATCCACAACGATAACTTGCGAAAGCTCCGGAGCCGCTGCGCTAAGGTTCAGGTGTTCGGAAAGCCACTGGGCGGAAACGACAAAAGGGGTATCGGTCATTGACTTGACTGTTTGCAATCAAAACAGTGTACAAGTCTTCAGGGAGCGATCGCATCTGTGTTGCCACGGCAATAGTGGAGAAGCTATCGCGTTTCTGTTTAGAATTCAACTCCAAGTATCCATGCGACTCACTTACAATTTATAGAGTTAGCGAGACTTAAACAGATTTCAAGCCCAAATAAAACCCAAAGCAGCTTTATAGGCTGAGAATACATCTCGATTAGCGTTCACCCACTCCATAAAACGGAAAGACATCGCTGTCCGAAA